>JAKSBM010000785.1 GCA_022361135.1 Desulfobacterales bacterium
ATCCCGGATTCAACTTCGCTTTTGTCAGATTGGAATACGGAGCCGTTCCCGGGTTCATTATAGAGATCCCAGATCGCGATGCGCCGGTCCGCCCTGTAGGTGTCGATGACCTCATGAACGTAGTTCAGCAGGTCGTCACGCCGGGCGGGATCGGCAACGATTTCGCGGCCGGGACTGGCGAGAGCCCTGCTGTTATGCACCCCGGGGACCGGGTCGGGTTGCCGGGCCGAGTTGGCGGGGGCTCCGCCAAACGCACAATCGTCAAACAGGCAGGGCATGACGCGGATCGCGTGTCGCTCGCAGACATCCAGAAACCTGTCGAAACTGTCCTTGTGCGCCGTGCCCTTCTCCTGCCAGAGCAGGAATTGCAGGTTCACACGCAGGATATTCATGCCCAGAGCTGCGGCCCAGCCGAGTTCCTCGTCTATGACCGCTTCGGAAAACGTGTCCGGGTGCCACATGTCGACAAAGTTTACCGCCGTGCGCGGAAGGTAGTTACAGCCGACCATCCAGGGCTGCGCCTGATACCATTCATTTGCTTTTTCAGCCGTCCATCTTGGTTTCGGGTCCAATGTCATTCCTGTTCTCCTGTCGGCCTTGAAAAGGCCGGCCGTTGGGTGCGCGCATTGAATTGCCGGTTGTTCGGAAAGTCCGGGCGGGCGTGCGCATGATCGTCATTGCCGACGAAGTTATGTGAAAAGTTTAGTAATATTAGTTATGTGCAATCATGTTGTTTCAAGGATCGTTTCCCGTGTGTTTCGAGGGCGGATAGGAAAGTCCGGACAGCGCGTTGGACGGTCATGAGCCTCTGGAACCAGTCCGCGGGTTTCAGTGCGGACCGAAGCCGACCGGAGAGGCGATGTTGCAGAAGCTGACCGGATCCTCGGGCTTGTTCCTAAGGACAATTCTCTGAAGGCGAACCTGGAGCCTGGCTGCCTTGCGGTAATGTGATCGAGCGGCGCGCGAGGACAGGCAGCCGCGCGCGCCAGAACAACTGCCTATTTGTTCATCACCTGTGACGCGCGGGCTTCGGCATCCTGCAGTGTTTGAGCAATATCCTTGTCGTTTTGCCAGGTGGAACGGAGTTCCTGCTGTAGTGAATCCTGGAAACCGGTGTAGTTTTTCATGCGCGGTATAGCCCGGCCTGACTGCGCAATGCCGGCATAACCCGAGCGTTTCGGCAACGCCTGAAACGCCTCTGAGGCGATCACCGACTGACGGACGCTCATGTGACCGGTCCGGGCCCAGTGAAAATTGTTGTCGTTCAGGAACTTCATGAACTCCAGTGTCGCCTGTTCGACGTCCGGGTCGCGATTGGGATTGGTGGGAATGATCCACATGTGACTGTCGATCCAGCTGGCGGGCTGGCCGAATATGTTCGGAAACGCAGAAACGCCATAGTTGCTGATCGCGGCATCGCCGCTTTCTGCCTGTTCGCTGTAGGTATCGGGGACCCAGGTTCCGTTGATCAGAACAGCAATTTCGCCGTTCAGGAAGGCTTCCTGGGCCGCGCCGTAATCGAAGTTTCTGTCAATCGCGCCCATGTC
>JAKSBM010000506.1 GCA_022361135.1 Desulfobacterales bacterium
CGGTGTTCGTTCATCAGCAGGGTAAAGTCAAGGTCCCGCAACCGGGTCAGCCAGCCCTCCAGATCGGAATAGTATTCGTGGTTGCCGGTGACGAAGAATTTCCCATGGGGGGCGGAGAGTTCTCCCAGGGAGGCAATGGTTGGGCCAAGGCCCTGGGGCCTGCCGTCGGCCAGGTCTCCGGCCAGGGCAATGGCATGGGGGGTGAGGGCATTGACCCGCCGGACCAGGGTGGCCAGCCATTCCCTTTTCTCCGGGGTGTTGATGTGAAGATCCGTGATCAGGGCCATGGAAAATCCGTCCAGGCCCGGGGGCAGGTCTTTTACCGGCACCGGGACTGTTTTGACGCGGGGTTGCTTCAGGGCCTGGTATACCCCGTATCCGGCAGCCGTGGCGGAGATCCCCAGGGCTCCCTTGGCCAATGTCCTGGCCATGAAGCGGCGGCGGGTGGGGTTCATGGGGGTGGGCCGGCTTTTGGACCGGGCCTGGAATCGACGGATTCGCCTCCATACCCGGACCGGTAACCCCATCATATCCATAACCAGGAGGATGGATCCCAGGATGAAGAGCAGGCCGGTTCCGACCTTGGCGTACCAGAAAAATGGGATGAGAACGGGGTGGGCCTGGGAAAGCATTTCCTGCCGGAGCACAAGGGGGAATCCGCAGCCCGCCCCCAGGACCAGGGCCCGGATGATCCAGGCACGCCCGGAGGCCACGCCAAGCTTGCCGATGAGGCTCTGGCTGATGTAAAGGGCCCAGAGGGCGCAGACCAGAAATATAATGAGGTGAAACATGGGACTCTCCCGGTTTTATCTGTTAGGGGCGGGGTGCCTTGCCCATTCGCCATGCCGATAATTGCTTTGGACAGTCTGGCATGGATTCTTCCCTGGGTTCAAATGAAATCCTATGGATAAAGGGTAATCATTCCTCTGGTTTGTTTCCATGGGATCAATGGTGGATTTTGGTTTCCAGGGGGCCTTGATCTTTCACGCCTTGGGTAACAAACCCTTGACCCATTTTAAATGCCCTTCGGCAATCCCGGGGAAAAATTTTCCGCTATCCTTTGGCCTTGGTTTCCAGGTCAAAGTCCCCTGCCATTTTGGAATAATCCTTGAACTGGCAGGTGTCGAAGCTGTGGAGGGTTTCCCATGCGCCGAAGCTCATCCATGGGTACCTCTCCTTGGATTGTGTATCTTTTTGACCATGGATTCCTGTTGTCATCCCCTTGTGGGGGGGGCCGGGTCCATTGTCCGAAGGTCTTGTATAGGGGATTTTATAGGATGAGATGTGAAGTGTTTGTGAAGAAGTTGTGGAGAATTTGTGAAGACGGAGAATCAAATTGGAAACCAGGCCGGGATTGGTTTCGGGGATTCGGATATCACTTTTTTGACCCGCCCCATGGATATGGGACAAAGGCGTAAGCGGGGAGGGGCGGCAGGCGGATTATGGTTTTAAATTTGGCCGGGGCCATGGGAATACTTTCCATGGCCCGGTAGTTTTGTTTGGTTTCCGGAAGGCGAAGTCATGGAGCACGGAGCGACTCAAGATGGAGATGTAACAGTCCTTCTGGTCTCAAACAAAGCCTTTGGAATCAGCTTTGTTACGGAGCGTCAGTAGCTCGTTGCCTGGACGAAGGCTGGTGACCGAAAGCGAAGCAAAACTCAGTAAAATCGTCCCCGAGGACGCCCATGCGCATTTC
>JAKSBM010000008.1 GCA_022361135.1 Desulfobacterales bacterium
AAGGGTGAGCCGTTTTTTCCCGTTGAGTTTAAAGGGGATCTCCTGTTCCACCGAGGCTCCATTGACCACCCGGGCGGCCAAAAGGTGACTGTCCCGGTCATTTCCCCCACCGGGAAGGGCCAGGCTTAGCTGTCCCTGGGCCAGGGCATAAACCTGCCCGTCCACCCCCTTGAGAAGGGTCATGAGCAGGGTGCCGCCCTTGAGGCTTTTGGCATCCCCCAGGGAAGAAACGGTGACGTCGATGCGGTCCCCGATGCGGGCAAATGGAGGAATTTCCGCCGTTGCCATGACTGCAGCCACATTCTTCACCTTCAGCTGGGCCTGGTCGATATAGATATTCATTTTTCCCATCATATTGGCCAGGGCCTGGCGGGTGAAGGAAACCTTATCCTTGTCCCCGGTGCCGTTGAGCCCCACCACCAGTCCATAGCCGGTGAGCTGGTTGCTCCGGATCCCCTTGATGCTTGCCAGATCTTTAATCCGGGCCGCCTGGGACGGAATAATCCCAACCATCAAAGTAAAATAAAGAATGATCCCCATCCATGTTAAATTCCGCACAATACGCATGGTCATGCCTTCCTTACCAGGGCCAGATATTATCAATGATTCGTACCCCCCAACCCGGTTTTTGTTTGTCGGCCAGGGCGCCCTTGCCAAAGTATTCGATCCGGGAATCGGCCAGGTAGGTGGACTGAACCCGGTTGGTGGCGGAAATATCCTTGGGACGGACAATGCCGGACACCACAATATACTGGACCTCATTGTTCACCTTCATGGCCCGGCGACCGTAGAGACTTAGATTACCATTGGGCAACACTTCCACCACCCGGGCGGCAATGGAGGCCGTTAACTGGCCACTCCGGTCGCTCTGGCCCTCACCGGTGAAATTATTGGAAAAATCCGTCCCCAAAAGAGTATTCCCCGGTGTGCCGCCGAGATTGGTTTTGGCCCCCAGGAAATTAAGGGTGGGCACCCCCACCTTCATGTCGGTTTTCCGGGAGGCCTCGGTGTTTACATCCATTTTGGAGGTGGTGTTCTCCACAATGTCCACGATCACGGTGTCCCCCACATAATTGGCCTTGGTGTCCTCAAAAACAGAGGCCTTGTTCTGGTTCCACAGGGAGCCTTCGTTGGGACGGTTCAGCCGATATTGACTGTCCAGTGTGGGATTAATACTGGTGTCCGGAGGCACCGGCAATTTTTCCCCGGGGCTGGGTTTTTCCGCCTGGGCACAGCCCAGGGCTGCGGCCAGCAACAGAATCATCCCCACCTTCCCCCAAAATTTTGCACAAACTATCTTATCCATGGATTTCACCTCAATACATGACTTCTACGGTGGTCCCTTCAATTACCAGTCCCCGGACCACCTTGCCGGATCTTAGATTCTCCACCCGGATGGGTCTATCCCTGTACCCGTCTTCCCTTGAAATGCCGGAGGTGACAATGCGAACATTGCCGTTGCGGGCCACCAGGGTCACCACATCTCCCTTTTGAATAACGGGCCGGACCACCAAACGGGCGGCATCAACCACAGCCCCCCGGGAAAGTTCCCGTTTAAGGGTCTTTCCCACCGCCACCTCCACATCGGTCACCGGTGTTCCCCTGAGGGCAAATACATCCCGACGGACAAATTCAAAATCATCTTCCGTCAAAACCTTTCCCCGGGGGATATTTCCGGCGGCCACAAGGACATCCTTCCACTGGCGGATGCGGCTGCTGATCCGTATCCGGTCCACATCCTGTCCATCCACCCTCACCAAGGCCACCAGGGTCAGACTCCCCCGTTTGCCCACCCGGCTCTGACGGGCTTCGGCCTCCAGGGTCATTTCCCCCACCGGATAGATCTTTTTCCCCCGGATCTGGAGGGGATCAATGTCAATTTCCCCATCCCCCATGCGGGTTGCCACGAAATCAGCCACCAGGGCCTGGACCATGTCCATGTCCAGGGAACGTCCCTCTCGCTTGACATAGACCACTTCAGGCAAATCAACGGCCAGGTCATCCGGTGTGTTGGCAAAAGCTCGAATCCGGGAAATCAAACGCTTGGGGTTCAGGGCTTTGACCTGGCCGGGTTTGGGGGATTTACCCAACTCCAATTGTCCCATGGCCTCGGAAACCAGGGAAGAAACACCTTGGAATTCCGCAATGTCGGCCAGGACAATTCCAGGACCGGTCACCCGGCTTTCGGGCTGGACCACCACCCGGGCAACTCCTGGGGCATCCCGGTCCTTGGCCTGGGCCCGGGCAATGCCGTCCATGTGCGAAGGGGGGCCAAACACAATGGCAAACGCCAAAAGGATTCCCCAAAAGCATGCCCCCATGCCACCCCAATCACGAGTACTTCCCATTATAATTACCGTTTCAGCCCATTGGCCGTACTCAGCATGGAGTCGGCGGTCTGGATGGATTTGGAGTTGGCTTCATAGGCCCGCTGCCCCACGATCATGGAAACCATTTCTTCCACCACACTGACGTTGGACATTTCCAGGTAGTTGTTGATGGTGGTTCCTGTCCCTTCTTCTCCGGGTGTCACCTCAACGGCATCCCCGGATCCTTCGGTGGGGCGGAAGAGATTCTGCCCCACGGCAAAGAGGCCCGCAGGATTAATAAAACTTGAAATCAACACATTTTCCGTGGCCAGAATATCCTGGTCATTTCCAAAAACGGTCAATGTGCCGTCATTGCTTAAAACCACGGTGGTGGCTTCGGGGGGAATGGAAATTTCAGGCTGGAGGCGGTCCCCGGCGGCCGTTGTGATATACCCCTCACTGTCCAGGGTAAAATTCCCGGCCCGTGTGTAGAGATCTTCATCCCCGTGGGTAACCCGGAAAAAGCCCTTACCCTGGATGGCAAAATCCAATTGATTTCCGGTTTCCGTATAATCTCCCTGGGTGAATATCTTCTGGACCCCGGCGGGTTTCACCCCCATGCCCATCTGAATCCCCGTGGGTACCTGCCCTCCGCCCGGGGTGGTCTGACCGGCAATGAGCAGGGTATTGTACATGAGGTCTTCAAAGTTGGCCCTGGACTTCTTAAAACCGGCCGTGCTGCTGTTGGCCAGGTTGTTGGCCACCACATCGGTCTGAATCTGCTGGGCGCTCATGCCCGTTGCCGCCGACCATAGGGATCGTATCATATTCTCTCCTTATTCTAGCTGATCTTTCCCACTTCGTTGATGGCCTTGGAATCAATCTCATCAAAGGTCAACATAGACTTGGTAAAGGTTTCAAACATTCTATGATAATCAATCATTTTGACCATTTCCTCAACGGCCTGGACATTGGAATTTTCCAAGGCCCCCTGCTTCACCACAACGGCCTCGGGGACAATTTCATCGGTGGTGTCACCGGTGTAATCAAATAGATTTTCACCGACTTTTTCCAACTTGTCGGTATTTTCAAAGGTCACGATGTCCAGGGTATCAATGAGGTCGCCATTGAGTCGGATCTCACCGTCCCCATTGATCTCAGGGCCGGTACCCGGATCATTGACCGGGTCTATGGCAATGGCGCCCCCCTGGCCCAGAACGGGATTTCCACTCATGTCCACCAGGATCCCTTCACTGTTCAGGGTGAAGTTACCATTGCGGGTATATTGAATTCCATTGGGGGTCTCCACCTTGAAAAACCCGGGGGAGGCCAGGGACACATCCAGGGGATTGCCGGTTTCACGGACATCCCCCTGGGAATAATCCTTGGTCAATTCGGCCCTGAATTTCTGATCAAAACTGATTACGTCCTTTTTGTAACCCGCCGTATCCACGTTGGCCAAATTGTTGGAAACCCCTTCCAATTTTCGTTCCTGCCGCAGGCCCCCCTGGACCGGCCGCGTCATTTCAAGAATCATACACCTCTCCTCAAAAATAATTGGCTCACCCCAAATGTTGCAATATGGATGCCATGTACACGGACTTCTCCTTGGAAACGCCCCGGTTCCCCCCGCACCGGGCCGACAAAAGGGCCCCAAGGCCTGGGGGATAGCCCATGGAATGATTTTTCTCGATTTCCCGGAAAACCCGCCGGGGAGAAACAAAACGGAAAAACTGCCAAAAACCGAACAAGGTCCGGGTTTGATTTTTGACGCACCCAGAAAATTTTTCCGGGCCGGTTCAAATCAGTTATTTTATGGGATGGGATACGGCTGGCATGGCAGATGGGCGAAAGCATTGGTGGGCCATGGGCCAATTCGTCGGAGCCCCTTTACCATGAAGGGATCAGGCTAGGGGGTCTTCTTTTTATTTGTGGAATAAACAAAGGCCAGCAATTCCGCAACGGCCACATAGATATCGGGGGGGATTTCCTGGTCCAACTCCAGGGAGGAGAGGACTTGAATAAGGTCGGGGTCATCCTTGACCGGCACCCCATGTTCATGGGCCAGATCAATGATCTTACGTGCCACGGGCCCCTGTCCCTTGGCCGTGACCCGGGGGGCGGCCGATTGGCCGGGGGAATATTTCAGGGCAACGGCTTTTTGGCGTGGGGCTTTCCGGGGCATGTTAAATCACAATATTCAAAACGGAATCCGACCCATCCTGGAACAGGGAGTCCAAAAGGGCGGTTTCCTGGGTTTCATTGTTTTGGGCACGGCTGCAGGTGAGCATGCGGACCTGGTAGCCCAGTTCCACCAGGCGGTTTTTCAATTCCGGTATGGCCGCATTCAAGGCATGGTACCCGTGGTCGGTTTCCAAAAGGAAACCGCCGCTCACAGCCTTGTTCAAAAATGAGAAATCCGCCCGAACGGCACCCAATTTTGTCATATCCAATAGAAAGGAAGCCCGGATCACCCGCTCACCTTCGGTCGAATCTGCGGGATCCTTCCCCCCCGAATCCATGAGAAGCTGCCCAAAACGGAATCCGGCATCTTCCAACACCGGCAGGGGCAGAAGCAGACGGCCTGAATCCTGGGTTTGGCTGTTCAAGAGTTGAAAGGCCTCCAGGGTATCGGCGGCCCGACCGGCCGATGCCGACTCGGTTTCCCCCGACGCTGTCAATACTGCGGCCTTCAAATCCCTGGCAAGGCTTTGAAAAAAGGGAGTGAATTGATCCCGGGGCTGGTTTAATCCGGACTGAATCCGGGACTCCAGAAGCATCCCTCCCCGTTGAATCAACCGGGGAATCAAATCCGGATCCGCCTTGTCCGATTTCAATGCCAGGGATTCCAATGCCGTTTCCACCCCGGGGCCGGGCTTGGCCGCCAGGTCCTTGAGGCCGGTGGTGCCGGTGAGGCGGGAGAGGATGTTTTTCAAAAACAGGGTATTGTTTCCCCGGTGGGATTTGGGGGGGGCTTGCAGATTTAAAACCAGGCTGTTTCGGGTTTCACTCACCCGGAGCTGGAGTTCTTCCCCTTTTTCAAGGCTCAGTCCGGTCTGGGCGGTCAAGGTCTGCCCATTGATCTCCAGGCGAACCCCTCCCTTGGGAAGCAGGGAAATCACCCGGGCGGTGACAAGACGATCCCGGGGTAAAAGATCCGGGGTCAATTTCAATTCCTTGGGAAGGATGATTCCCGAGGAACTGATGTGGACCCCATGGATCATTTCCCCTGTTCCATGGCCACGAATTTTTCCTTGAGGTCAATGACCAGCTGGACTTCCCTCCGGGGGATGGAGAGCTTGGTGGCAATGTCATCCACCTTTTCCTGCTGGTAATAGAGATCGATGATCCGGTTTTGCTGGTCCAATACATTGAACCCGCTGGGATTAGACGGCGGGGTGACACCAACCATGGAAGAGGTTCTGCGGATCCGCTCCTGTTGCTCTTCCAACTGGGTCAAGGCCTTGGCAGCACGGTTGAGAAGCAAATTGATGCTGATGATACGGGCATCCAGCTTTTCGTTGAGATCCTTGGAAATCTTCCGTTTTTCCGTGATCTGATCTTCAAACCGGACGGCGGTCATCCGGGATTCTTCCACCAGGGGTTCCAGCATTTCCAGAACTTCCCGGGATGCGGCCATGGCCCGTTTCTCATCTTCCAGAGCCTGGCTGGCAGAGGGGGAGACGGCCATTTCCGCCTTGAGCCGGTTCACCCGGCGTACGAATAGAATCAAAAGCAGGATGACAAAAAAATTAATGATAAAAAGTACTGCCACCCAAAAATCAATAACAGGTAATTGTGTCATGCGGTTGTATCCAGAATTTGACCGGTCGTTCCCGAATCCACGACATCGGATGCCTCCTCCGGGGAACGCTGTCTGCGTTGTGATGCTTTCCCGGCTTTTTGATGCCGTTTCCGCTTCTTTTTCCGTTTCAGGGCTTCTGACTTTTCGCTGCGTTGCACACGGGTTCTTTCCGTGGTCTGTTGAACCTGTTGCAGGGCAGCGGCCTGCTCAGGGTCGGGCTTGGAGGTCTGTGACTGCTGACTCAGATCGTGGGCGAGACCGGATTGTTGCAGGATTTGGTTATGTCCCGGAACTGTGGTCATGCCTTTTTCCTCCTAGGTTGTTTTAAAGGATTTAAAGCTGATCTTCTCTATGTAATGGGATGGCAGAACCTTTTTCAGGGTGGACTCAATCTCCCAGATCAAATCCGATTCCGTGACCTGGTCCCGCTTCTCCCAACTGAGATTTTTCTGTATGGCTTCGTAAATCAATCCTCGGTAATAGGACATGTTGTTGCTGATTTCATGGTAGGCCCTCTGGTCGGAATAATCAATGGAAACGTCGGTGGTGATATAGGTCATTTCCTTGGATTGATCCGAGGCCAGAATCACAAAATCCGCCAATAAAAGGGTGCCGGATTCCGAAGGCGCTGCCACCCCGTCGGTATTCACCCGGACCGAAGCCACCTGGGGGACTGCCGGAGCCGGGTCGGCATACTCTGCCGCAGCCATTTCATCGGCAATGTTCGGATCCTTGTCCGAACTGAAAAACAAAAAATAGGACAGGGGCACGGAAATTCCCAGCACCAGGGCCACGGTGATGGCCGCCAGGAGAAACTTGGATTTAAACCATTGCCGCCCTCCACCCTGGGGAGCCGCCACCTCGGGCGCGCCCCCGTCGGCCTCTTCCAGGATGATCTCATCCCCGGAATCATCCAGGGAGTCATCGGCATCAAAGAGCTCATCATCGTCCAGATCGTCATCCAGCCCCGTATCTTCGATATCCCCCATGAGGTCTCCCAGGACATCCTCATCTTCCTGGTCCGCGGCCATGAGCAGGGTATCGATATCATCCTGGGAAATGAGAATGTCATCTTCATTTTCCAGCTCTTCGGCCCCTTCATCATTTTCCATGAGCAGGGCATCGATGTCTTCCTGGGTGACTTCCTTTTCCCCTGAATCCGAATCGCCTTGGCCCAGTTCCTCTTCATCCAGGGAGATAATGTCCAGCTCATCCAGGGGATCGCTCTCGGTTTCGGCTTCGTCTCCGGAGTCCGAGTCCCCCCCTTGTTCAAGCTGCTCCGGGTCGGATTCAGGGGGGGCGTCTTCACCGGGTTCCACCCCTTCTTCAGTCCCTGCTTCGGGGGTGTCCTCGACCTGGGGTTCCGCAGAAAAATCGGCAATCAATGCATCCAGGGTCTCCTGGGTAATCATGCAATCTTCCGGGGCAACGGCTTCATCTTCGGAAATCAACCCATCATCGGGCAGATCGGAT
>JAKSBM010000620.1 GCA_022361135.1 Desulfobacterales bacterium
AAGCAAGGACGAATTTTTACAAAACGGGCTTTAAAGCAGTTGACCGATGAGGGTCTGAAATATATCCCCGTTACCACGGAAGATCTGATGGATAGGGGCTTTGCTGTGGCCATTACCGGTAAGGATGCTTCGGATATCCTGTATAAGCCCGGGGATCTCATCACAGAGGATACATTTGATATCCTTGAAGACAACAGCATTGATGAATTCTATCTGCTTTACGTGGATAACCGCAGTTCCGACTCCATGCGCAAGACCCTTGTTTCCGATAAAATCGAAAACAAGGAAGAAGCCCTCATGGACATTTATCGTCGGCTGCGTCCCGGCAATCCCGCCACCATCGAAGTGGCACAGGATTTCATCGACCACCTCTTTTTCCGCCAGGCCTATTACGATCTGTCCAAGGTTGGGCGTCTGAAGATGAACCATCGTCTGGGTGTCAACACCATGATCGATGTTAAGACCCTGAGAAAAGAGGATGTGCTGCTCACCGCCGCAACCCTGATCGAGCTGAAGGATACCCAGGGACAGGTGGACGACATTGACCATCTGGGTAACCGGCGTGTGCGTGCCGTTGGCGAGCTTCTGGAAAACCACTACCGCATCGGCCTGGTCCGCATGGAACGTGCCATCAAGGAAAAGATGAGCATGCAGGAAGTGGATGCCATGATGCCCCATGACCTGGTGAATCCCAAGCCCGTCTCCGCTGTGGTTCGTGAATTCTTCGGTACCTCCCAGCTTTCCCAGTTCATGGACCAGACCAACCCCCTGTCCGAGACCACCCATAAGCGGCGTCTCTCTGCATTGGGCCCCGGCGGTCTGACCCGTGAACGAGCCGGCTTTGAGGTTCGAGACGTTCATCCTTCCCATTACGGTCGTATCTGTCCCATTGAAACCCCGGAAGGGCCGAACATCGGCCTCATCGTTTCCCTGTGTACCTACGCCCGGGTGAACGATTTCGGTTTCATTGAAACGCCCTTTAGATTGGCCGAAGACGGAATCGCCTCCAAGGAGATTCGTCACCTGAGTGCATTTGAAGAAAAAGAACATCCCATTGCCCAGGCCAATGCCGCCCTGGATGGCGAAGGTCGCTTTGACGATCCCCTGGTATCTGCCCGGGTGGCCGGTGAGTTTGAAATGGTGGACGGCCAGGACATTAAGTTCATGGACGTATCCCCCAACCAGCTGGTTTCCGTCTCCGCATCCCTGATTCCCTTCCTGGAAAACGATGACGCCAACCGTGCATTGATGGGCTCCAACATGCAGCGTCAGGCTGTGCCCCTCATTCGCTCCGAGGCTCCCCTGGTGGGAACCGGTATGGAAGCGGTTGTTGCACGGGACTCCGGTGTTACCATTGTTTCCGATTACGATGGTGTGGTTGTGGACGTGGATTCCAAGCGGATTGTGGTCAAGAACGACGACAATCCCGACGGTAGCTTTGAAAAGGCCGTATCCATTTATAATTGTACCAAGTTTGTCCGGTCCAACCAGAACACCTGTTTCAACCACCGTCCCATTGTGGAACGGGGTGAAACCGTAAAACGGGGCCAGGTTATTGCCGACGGTCCGTCCACGGAAATGGG
>JAKSBM010001040.1 GCA_022361135.1 Desulfobacterales bacterium
ACGTTGAGCTCCACATAGGTGATGCCCTCCCGCAGGGCCATGATCCGGTCAAAGGCGTCGGCATGGGTGAGCATGCGGATGCAGCCACCCAGGGATGAATTGCCCAGGACCTGGAAGACGGAAGTATCCAAATCCGGGAGCATGCCAATGGAAATGGCTGACACGGGATTGCTGTAAGAGCCGAAGGTCCCGGCCACGTAAAAGGTGTCCAGCTCTTCAAAGGCCAGGCCCGAGGTCTGCTGAACGATAACCTCCAGAATGGTGTACATGGCCGCCTTGGACGAGGTCAGTGAATTGAGGTCCACCTGGGTGAGGGTAATGGGTCGGCCGGTGCCGGATTCATCCCCGGGCACCAGGATCAGGGTGGGAATGCCCTGGCCGTCCAGCCCCTCTTCCACCAGGGCGGGGCCGCAGGCGGGGGGGTGAAATTTTCCCCGGATGTCCATGCGGCCGGAGAGGAAGAGTGCTGCGGCCAGATCAATCATGCCGGAGCCGCAGATGCCGATGGGGGGTTCATCGTCGATGGTGTGGATGACCAATTCCCGGGTTTCCGGGTCCAGGCCCACGGTGTCGATGACCCCGGGGCCGGCGGTCATGCCCATTTTGGACACCCCACCCTCCAGGGCCGGGCCGGCGGCCCCGGCGCAGGCAATGAGCCAATCCCGGCTGCCCACCACGATTTCCGCATTGGTGCCCACATCCACCATGAGGGCCGGGGTTTCCCGTTGGTCCAGGTCGGCGTGGAGGATGCCGGGCAGCAGATCCCCCCCGAAATAGGAGCCGATGTTGGGGAAGAGGAAGGCCAGGCCCCGGGGGTTCAGCTCCAGGCCCAGGCGGTGGGCGGGCTGGGTGTCCGGGGTATTCATGCAGGGAATATAGGGCTCCCGTATGATCTCCCAGGCTTCCACCCCCATGAAAAGATGGGTCATGGCCGTGTTCCCGGCCCCGGCAAAAAGATAGATGTTCTGTGAAGAATATCCCAGATCAGAGCAAAGCTGGGCCAAATTCCCATTCACACCGGAGATGACCCGATTCT
>JAKSBM010000156.1 GCA_022361135.1 Desulfobacterales bacterium
ATCCGGGCCACCTGATCCGACGGCATATAATGGGCGATGCCGCAGGGGGTTGCCCCATTGACCAGGGATTCCCCCGGAATCTGGATATTTTCGTGTAGCATCAGGGGAATGGCCAGAAACAAGGCAGCCTGTTTGGGCTTGAACACATCAAATGCCATGAGTGTGCTCATCTTGTTCTGGTTTAAAAATTGTTTTTCCCCAAATCCAATGAATTCCGAAAAAAGCATCAGATTAATGGATGCCACAATGGATTTATCAATCACTGGAAGGTCGGTGAACCCCAGCCGATACCGCCTGGCATTGGGGTCAAAACCACGTGATCTGGCCTGCTGCTCAAAATAGGCCGGAAACTGACAAAACCGGGCTTTAACATGGGAAAAATCGGTCTGGTTCAGATTGGCGGTGACAAATGACACCCCGGAAAGCAGGGCATGGGAAAAGCTGGCACAGGTTAAGTCGGCATCGGTAAAAACCGTTTTGGAAATCCGGGCATTCATGAGGGCGGCATCGGAAAAATCCGCGCCCAAAAAATTGCTGTTGTAAATCTGTGCGTCGTGGAAACTGCAATTTTTGAAGGTGGCCTTGGGGGCCTGGACATTCATGAACACGGCCCGGTCAAAACAAACCCCGTCAAACTCAACCTCGGAAAAATCAACGTTATAAAAAACGCAATGGCTGAACCAGGCATTGTCAAAGCGAAGCCCGCTTAATTTACAATCCTTGAAAATGGTGCCGTTGAAATAATAGGCCCGTGCTGCCATGCCCAGGGTGGTAAAATCCCGCTCCACCACGTATTGATCCTGGAAATCAATGGATGCCTGGCGGCCGGTGATGCTTTCCACATCCTTCTGGTCGCCGGCATTGAAAATGGAAGCCAGAATCCCCTGCTCCTGGGGGATGGCTTTTTCAATTTTCATCTTCATGGTTTCCAGCTGGGCTTCAATGCTCTGGCGTTCCTTGCTGAAAAGACGGCGGGTCTTTTTAACAAAACCATCCACATCCATCTTTAAAGATTTCCGGGACTCGGCATTATATTTTTTCATGGCCCGGACCACCCGCTCGGGCCGATTCTGAATCATGCCCAGGACACAGGCCATGTTTACATCAAAATGATCCCCCTCGTATTCTTCCCGGTGGGCGGCAATGTCCTGGATGATGAAAAAGCCCAACCGGGAAAGCTTTCCGACTTCCATATGGATGGAAGGCAGAATTTCTGGACTTTTCTCCTTCACCCGATTCAATAATTTGTAGACCGGCATGGCTCCGGTAACCACCAGGGCTTTGAATGCATCCAGCCCTTCCTGGTTGTCCGATGTATTTTCCAACCGTTCCAGGATGGTTTCATACAATTCCGGATAATGGCCCAAGGAACTATTGGCAATGATCTGATAGACAGCGGTCCTGACCTTTTTGACCTCTTCGTGCTCCAGAATTTCCAGAAGCAGGCGATGGGGGATTTTCTCCCGGATCATGGCCAGGGCTTTTAACCCCTTGATCCGCAATCCCGGGGAAAGGGAGACCATCTCGGTTTTCAGAATATCATCGGAATTGCGCAACCCCTCTGGAATGTTCCCCAGGAAAGGATCGGAATCCCGCCCCTGGTCAAAGAGGTTGCTGTAGAACCCCACCACCGCCTCCCGATCCGTGAGCTGGGTCAAAATCGGACGGAAGAGTCCCACATATTTCAACCGGATTTCCGGGGTGGACATGAGATATTGATCCACAAAGGCCAATTGCCGGGACTCGGGCATGGTGTGGATGAATTTTCTCAGGTTGCTCTCGCTGACCACGCCCCGGAACAGGGCTTTAAACACACAATAGGCGCCATGGTCACCCAACCCCAAAAGGCTTTTCAAAAAAAAGCTGATATCATTGAAGGGCATCTCCGGCTGCATGTGTTGATAGAGGCGGTCGGAAACCAGGGCAGCCTGTTTCAATCCCCTGACATGGGCATCCTGCTCTCCGGGCTTGTCAAGGACCCGGCCAATGCGCTCCTGTAAGGTTTCCAGACTCTTTCTGGCAGCATTTCGGATATTATAATGGTGGGATAAAAGCCCCTTGATAATGGGAAGAATCCCCAGATTTGGATTGGCATCGGACGCCTTGGAGACCAGTTCTATACGGGCCTCGGTATCCAGGGATTTCCAGAGGTTTTCAAAATTTTTCAAATCAAAGGGCTTGGATTGGGCATTCATTCTTTCTCGAGAATATCTAGGTATTTTTACATTTCTTGCTAAAAGTGTTATAGAGATATGTTCGATATCAAGTATAAAGAATACGATTGCATTGCACAACTGAATATTTATGACCCTATTTGACTCAAAAGCCACACCAACGGCTACCAAAAACCAATACGACGCTGAATCCATTGAAATCCTCAAGGGCCTCGATCCCGTCAAGAGACGGCCGGGCATGTACACGGATACGGGCAGCCCCAACCACCTTGCATTTGAAGTCATCGACAACAGCGTTGATGAAGCCATTGCCGGGCACGCCACCACCATAGACGTGGAGCTGAGAAAGGACAACAGCCTGGTGGTCAAGGATAACGGCAGGGGGATGCCCGTTGACATCCATCCCAAGGAAAAGATCTCCGGGGTGGAATTGATCATGACCAAGCTCCATGCCGGCGCGAAATTTTCCAACAAGGATTACGCTTTTTCTGGGGGTCTCCACGGGGTGGGGGTCTCGGTGGTCAATGCATTGTCATCCTGCTTGAACATCACCATCACCCGGGACGGGGCCGTCTGGGAAATCGGATTTGCAGACGGCAGCAAGGTCCGGGAACTGGAACAGACCGGCACGGCCGGAAAATACCGCACCGGCACCATGGTGCATTTTTATCCGGAACCCTCCTATTTTGATTCCCCCAAATTTTCCAAATCAGCCCTGAAAACGGCCCTGAAATCCAAGGCCGTCCTCTGCAAAGGCCTGAAGACCACGTTCAAAGACCAGGCCAGCGGGGAAAAGGAAACCTGGTTATACGACCACGGGCTGGATGAATATTTGGAAGAAAACGTAAAGGATCAGGAATGCCTTTTTGAAGCCCCCTTCACCGGCAAGGCCGAGAGCGACGACTTTGAAGTGGCCTGGGCCGTCAATTGGGGCAAGGAGAATGCCGCCCATTTCGAAGAAAGCTTTGTGAACCTCATTCCCACCAAACTGGGGGGGACCCATGTCAACGGGTTCAGATCCGGACTTTTGGAATCCCTCAGGGAATTTTGCAAGTTCAGGAACCTGCTGCCCAAAGGATTGGTCCTTACCCCGGAGGATCTCTGGCGCAAGGTGGGCTATGTGCTGTCGGTGAAGCTTTCCGAAGCCCAATTTTCAGGTCAGACCAAGGAAAGGCTCTCTTCCCGCCACTGCGCCAGTCTGGTGCTTCCCCATGTCCGGGATGCCTTCAGTCTTTGGCTGAACCAGCATGTGGAACTGGGCGAGGCCCTGGCCGAACAGGTCATGGAACATGCCCGGGCCCGTTTGAAGAAAAATAAAAAGGTCACCCGTAAAAAAGCCGTAGGAGGGGCCACCCTGCCGGCCAAACTGTCCGACTGCACCTCCGATGCCCAGCAGGAGAGGGAACTTTTTTTCGTGGAAGGGGACTCTGCGGGCGGTTCAGCCAAGCAGGCCCGGGACAGACGATTCCAGGCCATCATGCCCCTGCGTGGCAAAATCATGAACACCTGGGATATGACCCATTCCAGCATCATGGATTCCAAGGAAATCCGGGATATCACCAAGGTGCTGGGGGTGCTGCCCGGTGAAGACGACATCAAGGGACTCCGGTACAACCGGATCTGCATTCTGGCCGATGCCGACTCCGACGGCCTCCACATTGCCACCCTGCTCTGTGCACTTTTCCTGCGCCATTTTCCCAAAATGGTCCAGGAGGGCCATGTTTATATTGCCATGCCCCCCCTCTACCGGATCGATGTGGGCAAGGAGGTCTTCTATGCCTTGGACGATTCGGAAAAAAATGCCATCATCAAAAAAATAAACCGTCGAAAAAGAACACAGAAAATCAATATCCAACGGTTCAAGGGCCTGGGCGAGATGAATCCTTCCCAACTCAAGGAAACCACCATTGCCCCGGATTCCCGCCGCCTGGTCCGCCTGGACATCGAAGGTGCTGATGCCGCGTCATTGGGCCTTGTGCATGAAACCATGGATATGCTCCTCAGTAAGAAACGGGCCAAGGATCGCAAAAAGTGGATTGAGGACAAGGGCAACATCAAAGAGATTGAATTATGAACGAGGTCATCACCGCAACAGAAGATCACGAGAGCAGACGATTCCAGGATTTTGCCGAGGAAGCTTATCTCAACTACTCCATGTACGTCATCCTGGACCGCGCCCTGCCCCACATTGGAGACGGGCTGAAACCGGTTCAACGCCGTATCATATATTCCATGAGCCAGCTGGGCCTTTCCGCCACAGCCAAATATAAAAAATCCGCCCGCACCGTGGGCGACGTGCTGGGTAAATTCCACCCCCACGGAGATACGGCCTGTTACGAAGCCATGGTCCTCATGGCACAGCCCTTTTCCCTGCGCTACCCCCTGGTGGACGGCCAGGGCAACTGGGGGGATCCCAACGACCCCAAATCATTTGCCGCCATGCGGTACACCGAATCCCGGCTTTCAAAATACGCGGACCTGCTTTTGGATGAACTGGGCCAGGGCACGGTGGACTGGGCCCCCAACTTTGACGGCACCCTGGAAGAGCCGTCGCTTCTGCCGGCCCGGCTGCCCAACCTGCTGCTCAACGGCACCACCGGCATTGCCGTGGGCATGGCCACCAGCATCCTGCCCCATAACCTGAGGGAGGTGGCAAAAGCCCTGATACTGCTCATTGAAAACGAGGATGCCGGCCTGGATGACCTGCTCAAACACGTCAAGGGGCCCGACTTCCCCACGGAAGCGGAAATCATCACCCCGGTGGACGATATCCGGGAGATATACCGGAAAGGCAGGGGACGCATCAAAATGCGGGCGCGGTACAAGGTGGAGGACGGGGATATTGTTTTTTTTGCCCTCCCCCACCATGCATCTGCGGAAAAGATCTACGAGCAGATCGCCGCCCAGATGTCAGCCAAAAAACTGCCCATGGTCCTGGATATCCGGGATGAATCCGACCATGAAGACCCCACC
>JAKSBM010000529.1 GCA_022361135.1 Desulfobacterales bacterium
AAGAGACATCTTTGAAACTGAAGATTCTCTTCTCATGGTCACCACGGATCGGCTTTCCGCATTTGATGTTGTTTTGCCGAATCCCATTCCGGAGAAGGGCAAAGTCCTTAATCAGATTTCCGTTTTTTGGTTCAAGCAGATGGAAGATATTGTGAAGAATCACATTATCACCACCGACGTGGATCAGTATCCCGAAGAATTTGCAAAGTTTAAAGACGAGCTGGCCAAACGGTCCATGCTGGTTAAAAAAGCTGAGCCCCTTCCCGTGGAATGTATCGTCCGCGGCTATATTACCGGTTCTGGATGGAGTTCCTATAAAAAGGAAGGCCACGTCTGCGGCATTGAACTGCCCGAAGGTCTCCAGGAATCAGAAAAACTTCCCGAGCCCCTGTACACGCCCTCCACCAAAGCCGAGGTTGGGGACCACGACATTAATATCTCCTACGAAGAAACCGTTAAAATTCTGGGTGAAGAAAAGGCTGCCAAGCTGAAAGAGCTGAGTCTGGCCATCTATGAAAAGGGTGCCAAGCTGGCCTTGGAAAAGGGGATCATCATTGCTGACACCAAGTTTGAATTTGGTTTGCTGGACGGTGAAATCATCCTCATCGATGAAATCCTGACTCCGGATTCCTCCCGCTTCTGGCCCTCGGACGAGTACGAAGCCGGCCGCAGCCAGAACAGCTTTGACAAGCAGACCGTCAGAGACTGGCTTTCCAACTCCGGTTGGGATAAAACCGCCCCCGGGCCCGAGCTGCCCCAGGAAATCATTGATCACACAGCCAAAACCTATAGGGATATTTTCACCAGACTGACCGGTGAAGCCCTGTAATTCAAAGAAAGCCATTTCCCCGGAGGCGTTTTATCCGGGGATTGAATAGTTAGAATATCGTCAAGGGATGGCAAGTTGCCATCCCTTGTTCGTTTCCAGGATACCTAATGAATCAAGCGCTTTCCGGGTAGGGGAGAACCAAGCGCCTGCCCTGGATGGAAATTTTCCCTTCGCTTTTAAGGGTTTTCATGGCACGGGTGATGGAGACGCGATGGGCGCCGGTGAGGAAACCCAGATCTTCGTGGGTGAGGGGGAATTGAATCACCAACCCTTCGGCCTCGGGTTGGCCATGTTCCTTGGCCACCACGGAAAGCACCCGGTAGAGTCTCTCTTCAATATTGGTGGCGGCCAGGCTTCCCACCCGGCTGGTCAAACGGGAGATGCGATCGGAAAGGCGCTTGATGATCTGTAATCCCACGTTGGGATATTCCAGAACCAGACTTTCAAATTGGGCTCGGGTGAAACCGCAGGTCATGGTCTCCTCCAGACACCAGGCGCTCACCGGGTAAAGCCCTTCTTCGGAAAACATATTTTCTCCCACAAAATCGCCGGACTTGCGAATGTCCACGGTGAGCTCACTGCCGTCTTCCAGAATTTTTGTCAACTTGATCCGTCCTCCCTTGATGAGGAACATTTCATCGGCCGGATCACCCTGGCGGAACAATTGTTCTCCCTTGTCAGCCTTTTTCCTCAGGGCGTTTTCCCCGAGGGCGGCCACATCCTCCGGGTCCAGATCTTCAAATATCCAGAGCTGACCGATGCAGATGGGGGAGAGTTCCATTTCCGGGCCGGCAACTTGTTGGCATAAACATTCCATGGGGGGCTTCCTTTCTCTTACCTGAATTCTTTTGTGAATTTTTCCTGTCCTGGGCAAGTATACGCAAATCCATTGGGCCTTACAATTTTAAATTCTCCTTTGACACGCCCATGGATTCGGGCTATGAAATCAGGTCTATGAAAATTGCATTGATCCAGAATCCCGTATCCGGCGGAACCAACGGTAGAAAGATGCTGCCCCGGCTTGAGAGAAAACTCCAGGCCAGGGGAATTCAATATGATCTTTTTCAATCCAGATACAATGGACACCTCTTTGAGCTGGCCCGTCCATTGGCGGTGGAAGACTATGATGCCATCGCCTCCATGGGCGGGGATGGAACCAATTATCAAATTTTAAACGGACTTTTGGCCGGCCATGCCTCGGAAAATTTACCGCCCCTGGCCATTCTCCCGGTGGGGTCGGGAAATTCCTTTGCCATGGATCTGGATATTTTCACGCTGGACCAGGCCGTGGAAGCCATCCATCGAAATCAGCCAACGGAAGTGGATTTGATTTCCTATAGCCAGGAAGATCGGGTGCGCTATTTTGTGAATCTTACCGGCTTGGGCTTTGTCACCGATGTGGCTGCCACAGCCGCCCGGTTTAAA
>JAKSBM010000484.1 GCA_022361135.1 Desulfobacterales bacterium
CACAGCCGTGCTCTTGCTCATCATCGGCATGGCCAATATTTTTGCATGGGTTTTGACCTCCGAACAAATCCCCACCCGCATTGCCCAGGCCATGCTGGCCTTCACCGACAATCCCTTCATCATCCTGATGATCATCAATCTCTTTTTGATCTTCATCGGCATGTTCCTGGAAGGGGGCGCCGCCATCATCATCCTGGCCCCGACCATGCTCTCCATCACCAATGCCCTGGGAATCAATCCCCTGCACTTTGGCCTGATCATGGTCCTCAACCTGGCCGTGGGCTTGCTTACCCCACCCCTTGGGGTCTGTCTTTTTGTGGTTTGCGGGGTGACCAAAATCGACCTGGGGGTCATCATTCGATCGGTCATGCCCTTCCTGGCCGTCGAGATTGCCGTTCTACTCCTGGTGACCTATGCCCCGTCCGTTATTTTATTTATTCCTAAACTTTTGGGCTATCTGTAAGCCTAGCAACCGGCCCCTAGGAAAAACTAAAAAAAAAGACCACCTTGGTACCCAATCCCCTTAATCCCCATGGAAAAGGGGATTGGGATTCCCCGGGTGCGTCAACACACATAATCTGCAACACCTGGGAAAAGAAAATGATTTCCAAAAGCATTGAAGACTTAAGATACAGCGTTATTCGAGAAATGAGCGGACTGGCCCAGGGCCTGCCCGATGTGATCACCCTTGGCATTGGCGAACCCGATTTCCACACCCCGGAAATGATCACCGAGGCCGCCTTTAAGGATGCCGCCGACGGCCACACCCACTACACCCACTCCCAGGGGGATGGGGAATTGCTCAAGGGCCTCTCCGTCCACATCAAAAAAACCATGGGCATCGACCTGCCGCCACAACAGTTCCTGGTCACCCACGGAGGCATGGGCAGCCTGACCGCAGCCTTCCGCACCCTCTTGGAACAGGGGGACGAAGTCCTGCTCCCTGAGCCCCATTTCCCGGATTACCTGGCCCATATCACCTTTGCGGGAGGCAGCCTCAACCGGGTACCCACCCGATTCGAAGAGGGATTCATCCCCAGACCCGAGGCCCTGGAGGCCGCCATCACCGACAAGACCCGGATTCTGCTTCTCAACTCTCCCAACAACCCCACGGGTGCCGTCATCCCGGGTTCTGTTCTGGATGGGATTGCCAAGGTTGCCGTCAAACACGATCTTCTGGTCATCTCCGACGAAGTTTACGATGCCCTGACCCATGGGGACGTCTGCCACGAATCCATTTACACCCGGCCTGGCATGGCCGAACGGACCCTGGTAATCAAATCATTTTCCAAAACCTATGCCATGACCGGCTGGCGCATCGGCTACTGCTTTGGGCCGGAATCCATCATCAAAAACATGCTCAAGGTGGTCAATTATTCCACGGCCTGTGCTTCGGCCGTGGGGCAGCGGGCCGCCCTGGCCGCCCTTGACCTGGATCCCCATGTCATCAATTCCATGAGAGACCGGTTTTCCGCCCGCCTGGACCTGGTCTGTGCCCGTCTGGAAAAGATGCAGGGCATCCAGGTCTCCCGGCCCAATGGAAGTTTTTATGTCTTTGCCAACATCGGCCCTGTACTTGAAAAAACCGGCATGGATTCCAGGGAATTTGCCATTGGCCTCATCCGGTCCAAACAGCTGGTGGTGGTGCCGGGCTATGCCTTTGGAGAAAAATGTGACCATTGCATCCGAATCGCCTGCACCGTGGGCCGTGAAAAATTGGATCAGGCCATGGACAGACTCCAGGCCCACCTAACCGAACTCATGGCAGGTTAAAATAATGACTCAACCCATTTCTCCCAGGCTCATATCGGAATTTGAAGCCATTGTGGGCACCCATCGGTGTCTCTTTGCACCTGAAGATTCCATTGCATACAGCTTTGACCTCTTTGCCCGTTGCCGACCGGACTTGGTGCTCCTGCCCGAAACCAGCCAAGAGGTTTCCCGGATCATGGCCCTGGCACACGAAAATGCCATCCCGGTCACCCCGAGGGGGGCCGGGACCAGCCTCACCGGAGGACCGGTTCCCGTGCAAGGGGGCATTGTCATGGCCATGACCCGCATGAACCAAATCCTGGAAATATCCCGGGATAACCGATTGGCCAGAGTCCAGGCCGGTGTGGTCACCGCCGACCTCCAGGCCGCGGTTCAAAAGAAAGGCCTCTTTTATCCCCCCAACCCGACTTCGGCTGACTATTGCACCATTGGCGGAAACATGGGAACCAATGCGGGCGGGGCCTCCGGGGTGAAATACGGGGTCACCCGGGACTATGTCCTGGGCCTCACAGCCGTCCTGGCAGATGGTAGAATTTTAAAAACCGGGGGCCAATGCATCAAAAGTGTCACCGGTTTTGACTTCAAACATGCCCTCTGCGGCAGTGAGGGGCTTCTGGCTGTGATCACCGAGGTCACCCTAAGGCTCATCCCCGCCCCCAGGGCCGTGGCCACCAGCCTGGCATATTTTTCGGACATCCCCGGGGCGGCCCGGGCCGTTGCCGCAATTATCCAAGAGGGTTTGGTCCCCTCCACCATGGAACTCATGGACGACGGATTTCTCACCGCCGTCACCCAGGTCTACAGCCTGGTTTTCCCAAAGGGGGCCGGAGCGGCCCTTCTCATGGAATTGGACGGAGAACCCGAAACCCTGGAAAGCCAGACCCGACGCCTGGAAACCATATGCACGGACCACAACGCCATCCGGTTTGAGCAGGCCCGGGATGAGGCCCAGCGTCAAACCCTGTGGCAGGCCCGGCGGGGGGGCACCGCCGCCCTGGTCCGCAATGCCAAATTCCTCCAGACCCTGGATTTTTCCGTACCCGTGGCCGCCATGGCCCATGCCATCCAGGGAATCCAGAAAATCACGGAAACCCACGGCTTGAACATGGTCCTCATTGGCCATGCCGGGGATGGAAATCTCCACCCCATGTTCATCTATGACCCCGATGATTCCACCCAAAAGACAGCCTTTGAAACCGCGGAAAGGGAAATGTGCACCTTTATCCTGGAAATGGATGGAACCCTTTCCGGTGAACACGGCATTGGCCTGGAAAAGGCCGCCTTCCTTTCCCATGAATTGGGAGAAGTGGAAATGGATCTGGGGAGGAATCTGAAAAAATTGCTGGATCCCAAGGGCATTCTCAACCCGGGTAAATGCGGATTTTAGGGGAGGAGACCACCATGATTGAGACCACCGCCCCACAATGCGAACGGTGCGGCCGCTGCCTGTCGGTCTGCCCCGTCTACCGGGAAGAACGCATGGAAACCCATTCGCCCCGGGGTCGGCTGGAGCTGATCCGGGCCGTGGCCCAGGGGGGAATTACTCCGGGGCAACGCCATGGAGATGCCATGTCGTCCTGCCTCCAATGTCTATCCTGCCACCAGGCCTGCCCCAAGGGCGTGGACGCACCGGCCCTAATCCGGGCGGAAAAGGCACGCATGACCCGGGAAGGGCCGAAAGGGAGCGGACACCTTGAAGCCGTGGGGCTGAAGCTGGCCCTGGACAATCGATCCCGCCTGGCAGCCATGGTTAAGGTTGCCGGAGTCGGCCAAAGGGTCATGGGCTCCCATGCCCGCCACTTGCCCCTTTTTCTCCACCAATCCCTGGCCGGCAAACAAATTCCGAAAATGGCCACAAGGAACATCCACCGACAATTTCCCGGGGAGATTTCTTCTGGAGCCCCCAAGGAAAGTGGGGATCATTCTTCCAACGGCCCCACCGAGGTCCTTCTTTTCACGGGCTGCTTTTTCGGCTTTGTGAACACGGCACCGGCCAGGGCGGCAATCCAATTGCTTTCGGCCCGGGGAATTAAAGTACACCTTCCCAAAGCCCAGGCCTGCTGCGGCGCCCCTGCGGATCTTTCCGGCCATGGGGAAAGTCTGGCCCGGAGTGCCCGAAAAAACCTCGATCTTTTCGGTGCCATGGTCGGGGGAGACCCGGATCACCCCCTGCCCATCCTCACCCTCTGCGCCACCTGCGGAAATGCCCTGAAAAAAGAATATCCCAAACGATTCCCCGACTCGCCCATTGCCCAGGATCTGGGGTCCCGGGTCATGGACGTCTGTGACTTTTTTATGCAATTGCCCGGCTTTGCCCCCGGCCCCATCCCCGTGGAAACCAGGGTCACCATCCACCGCCCCTGCCACCTCAACCGGGGCATGGGAACAGCTGAAGCGGTTGAACGCCTTTTGAACACGTTGCCCGGCCTGGAAATCCATTCCCTGGAACGACCGGACGATTGCTGCGGTGGAGGCGGCATCTGCGCACTGAAAAACCCGAAACTCTCCCAATCCCTGGGCCGAAAAAAGGCCGAGGACTGCATGGAAACAGGGGCGGAACAGGTTGCCGCCCCCTGCCCGGGCTGCATGCTTCAAATCCAGGACAGTCTCAATGCTCTAAGGGTTCCCATGAAAACCATCCACCCCCTTGAACTTCTGGCCCAGACCCATGGCTGGGGAATCTAATCCAATAATCAGACGTAAAAGGAGACATATATGGATCCCAACATCGCCCTGGTCTTGCAATTGGCCCGGAAACATATTTCCCACCTTTTGCCCCCGGGCCTCATGGAAGAAATGGAAGGGGAATTTGACGCAGCCGGTCAATGTCTGGAAAGAATGCCGGAAAAGGGACAATGGTTGAACAAAATCGGCCAGGTGAACTGGGCCGAGACCTCCGGGGCCACCGATATTTGCCCGGGGCTTTTGGAACAGATCAAGGTCTGCCTTGAAAAGGAAATTGTATTTTCGGCCCATTACTCCGCAGTGGGATCAAAGCAGCCAAAACTCCATGAAATCCACCCCCTGGGCCTGGTCCATCTCAACCGGGTTCCCTATCTGGTCTGCTGTCTCAATGGTGGGGATAAAATTTTCCAGCTCCGCCTCCAACGGCTCCATTCCCCAAAAATCATGGACAAGGCCATCAAAATTCCAGCCCGGTTTGACCTGGAAACCTATATCCGAAACGGGGGATTTAATTACCCCTTGGGGGACCAGGGCCCCATTGAGCTTCGCCTCTCTGTCCAGGGCCATGCCAAGGCCCATTTCCAAAATCACAAGTGCAGAAGGAATGGCCAAAATCCAACCCAGTCCGATGATGACATCATTATCCTCGATGTTGAGGATTCCCACGAGCTGAGGAAATCCCTTTTAAGCTTTGGTCCGGAATTAAAGGTGTTGGAACCCCATGACTTGAGGGCGGCCATCCATGGAGATGAAATCCGGGATCCCCTGACCGGAATGTTCAATCCCGGGGAATTCAGAACCCAGATGAAGATGCTCCTTGAAAATCCCATTAAACAAGGGGATTCTGTTTGCCTGCTGTACATAGACTTTGACGATTTTAAATCCGTCAATGAAACATACAACCATGGGATTGGGAACCAGGCATTGAAATACTTTGCCGAAAAAATACGGGAAAGCATTCGAAAATCGGATTGGGCCTTTCGCTGCGGCGGGGATGAATTTGCCGTTCTTCTGCCCCGGACAACGCCCGGGGAAGCGGTGGAAACCGCCCATCGGATCTACGAAAAGATTACGGCATCCCCATTAAACGTGGCCGGAAAGGCAAAGCTCTTTATCAGCGCCAGTATCGGCATTGCGTCCACGCCGCCCCTGGATCCATCCCGGCTCATTGACATGGCGGATGAATCCGCCAAAAAAGCAAAACAATTTAAGGGCAGCGGCCAGGCCCATGTTTACCATTCCCGGGAAAGCTGCAGCATCCCGTGTATAAAAAAAACGAACTCCAAATGAAAGACACCGAAAGTGAATGACACCGATTTTCTCAATGCCATGATGGATCATATCATCCAGGGACGATGGATTCCCAAGGTTCAGGTTGAACGTGCCCTGGGCCCCCTTCTCGGTATGTTCCTCCCAGGAATTTTAACCAAACTGCTCCCGGAACAGCCCCGGATTGAAATGATCCTGCCTGAATTTCCCCTAAAAAAACAAAACGAAAAGGGCCATCAAACCAGTACCAACATAGATTATCTCCTCTGGAGTCCGGATTCTGAAAAATTATTTTTTGTGGAATTAAAAACCGATGCCGCTTCCTATGGGGCCAACCAATTGGAAAACTATAACCGATACATCCAAAAAATCGGAAAACAAGGGGCAGGCTTTCTTTTCAGGGATTTGGAATCCATTGCACACAAGTCTAAACGAAAAGAGAAATACCATTATGTTTTGGAACACTGCAGGCAGCTTGAAATTCCCTTTGACCGGATACGGGATGGGGCATTGATTTACCTGGCACCGGAAGCGGTGTCCCAAGGGGCTGAAACGGCCGACCATTTCTTTTCCTTTGGCCAATTGCCCGAATCCATCCCCGGCCCCTTCCACGCCCAATGGCCCTTGATCCGAAACCACCTTTTGGTGCTGGATGAAAATGGGGCTCCTTGCCCAACGGGGAAGCCGGGTCTGGCAAAAGTCCTTTCGAACATTGAAACTTACATGGAAAATAAGGGCATCACAACGCCTCCGTTGAGAATCTACCTGGGCAAAACTGGTTCGGGAAAGCAGCCCAATTACAAGGTGGATTTCACCCCGGACCTTTCCATTTGCTTCCGATTCGGCGGGGGAATCAATGCCACGGATTGGGATGCAGGAAATTTGGATTCCGGACTTGGGTGGGATGAATTCAAGCAATTGGTACTTGCTTCGGACTTGACGGCATCCTGATTTTAAACACCACGGGGATGGCAGTTGGCCCCATACACCACGCAAATGAGAACCTTCCCATGGGGAAAACGATTCCGATTTTCCCCGGGGAAGAAGCTCACACGGCCCCCGGGTTTCAAAGAAAAAACAGGCACTTTATCACAAAACCTTCTCATTTCCATTCCATTTCCATCTCCCAAATCAAACAATTTTATCCAC
>JAKSBM010000018.1 GCA_022361135.1 Desulfobacterales bacterium
TCGCATCCAGGCGGCCCGGGGGATTGTTTTTGAGGCCGACTGCCTGATTTCCCAATGTTTGGACCGGGACTTTGATCTTATTGCATTGCCCGGGGGGCTCCCCGGTGCTGAAAACCTGGCCGCGTCTCCGGAATTGGCAGATCTTTTGAAAAAGCAGGCCGGGCGTCAAGCCTTGTACGGAGGCATTTGTGCCTCCCCGGCCCTGGTCCTCCATCCCCTGGGGTTGGTCCGGGAGGGGGCGGTGACCTGCCACCCCGGATTTGCCCACTTCATCGGGGAAACCAGCGGGGAGCGGGTGAGCCGGGACGGCTGCTGCATCACCTCCCGGGGGGGCGGCACCTCCCTGGATTTTGCATTGGCCCTGGTGGAACTGCTCTTCCCACAGGACACCCTGGACGAGGTGAGGGCGGGGCTGGCCCTGGGTTAGCGTGGTGGCCTTGAATCGACAACAGCGCCAGCGGCTGCTCCAGATTGGCATGGGACTGGGCCTTCTGGTCCTGGCTTTTTTGGTGGAAATGGTGGCCGTGCCCCCCGATGGGATTCACATTTACGGACCCGGCTCCAAAGGGCCCAAGGGGCTGATCCCGGGCTTCAGCCGGGAGGAATCCCTGGCTGCGGTGAATGGAATCAAGTCCATCCGAATATTGGAAAGCTGTGCCCCCCACAGCGACATTTCCCTGACCTCCAGGGAACCCTTTGCCATGACCCCGGAACTGGCCCGTGCCCGTGCCTGGATCTGCCGCTCCCGCAAGGGCAGCCCCATGCATTTGATTTTCCAGGAGGATCGTCTGGCCCAGGTGATTGTCCTGCGGACGGGCTGGGGAAAGGCAGATGACATTGCCTTTATGGAATCCTGTTTTCCAGGCATTGGGACGGTAAATTTTGATCCGGCCCTTTACCTGGAGGCACAGGATGCCTATCCTCTCTTTTACCATTGAGGCCGACCCCGGGTTTAAATCCAGGGTCAGCCGTTTGGATACGGGAGGCCGGGTAAGGGGCAGACCGATGATTAATCCCCCCGGTTTTGGGAATGGTGTTGAATTGGGGAGGAGAACTAGGATATACAACCCCAATCCCGTATCCCATTGAAGGTACGGGATTTCATTGATGAAAATCATAACCGCCCGGAGGGGAATTCCCTTCCATGGGTTTGTAAGGATAGATAGGGTATGAAACGGATAAAGGATTTATTGAAGGCGCGCATCGGCGTGGTGGGCGCAGGAAGCTGGGGCACGGCCCTGGCCAAACTCCTGGCCGACAAAGGCTTTGCCCTGGATCTCTGGGTATTTGAAAACGAAGTCCGGGAGCAGATTGAACAGGATCGGGAAAACAAGGTTTTCCTGCCCGGGTTCAAATTGCCGGAGAACCTCACCCCCACCAATGATCTGGAACAGGCCGTCCGGGACAAGGACCTGGTCCTGGTGGTGGTCCCCTCCCATTGCATGCGCGCCGTGGCCGGCCAGATGAAGGACTTTATCCACCCCGACACCGTGGTGGTCACCGCCTCCAAGGGGATTGAAAACAAGACCCACCAGACCATGACCGACATCCTGGATGAGGTCCTGGTGGATGTGGCCGCCGAAAATCTGGCCGTCCTTTCCGGACCCAGCTTTGCCAAGGAGGTGGCCAACCATGTTCCCACGGTGGTGGCTGCGGCCTCCATTGACCGGGAAACGGCTGAATTTGTCCAGGCTGTTTTCTCCTGCCCCAGTTTCCGGGTCTATGTCAACGACGATCCCGTGGGAACCCAATTGGGCGGGGCCATGAAAAATGTTTTGGCCATTGCCGCCGGCATCTGCGACGGCATGGAAATGGGGCTCAACCCCCGGGCGGCCCTCATCACCCGGGGCCTGACTGAAATGAATCGGTTGGGGACCAAAATGGGGGCAGATCCCCTGACCCTTTCCGGCCTGGCCGGGGTGGGGGACCTGCTCCTCACCTGCACCGGCGCCCTGAGCCGGAATTATACCCTGGGCATCCAGATCGGCCAGGGGAAAAAGCTGGACGAGATCATTTCAGAAATGCGCATGGTGGCCGAAGGGGTGAAAACCACCCGCTCGGTTTACAATCTTTCCCGGAAACTGGGGGTGGATTTGCCCATCTGCAACGAGGTTTACCACGTTTTGTTTGAGGATTATCCCGTGGACGAGACGGTCCAGCGCCTCATGAATCGTTCCCTCA
>JAKSBM010000667.1 GCA_022361135.1 Desulfobacterales bacterium
ATGACCCGGGGGAGTCTGGGCACCATCAATTTAAACCGGGTGATCCAGGAGCGAACCAACCCCCCGGCCCAGGGCAAACCCCAGGTCCAGGTGGGCAGTCGGATTTTCAGGGTGGGGGATCGGGTGATCCATCGGAAAAATAATTATGATCTCGGTGTCTTTAATGGGGACATCGGCGTGATCCGGGACATGGACACCCAGGCCATGACCCTGACCATCTCCTTTTTTCCCGACCATCGGTATGTGGTTTGCCGCCAGGCCGATCTGGTGGCGTTGGATCTGGCCTATGCCGTCACCATCCACAAAAGTCAGGGATCGGAGTTTGAAACCGTGATCATCCCCATGCTTACCCAGCATTATATGATGCTTTTCCGCAACCTGATTTACACCGGGATCACCCGGGCCAAAAAGCTGGCTGTCTTTGTGGGAACCCGCAGGGCGTTGAGCATGGCCGTGCGCAACCAGGACATCAGCCGCCGGCAGACCGCATTGGAGGCCCTGATCCGCGGAGAGGTAACCTGAATTCCAGGATTAAAATAAATTGATCGGGCAGGGTGAGCCTGCCGGAAAATGAACCCGTGAAATCGCAAAAGGAGAGACCCCCATGCAGTTTATTGTCACCGGATTGGATGGAAAGGACCAGGGCGCCCTGGACCGCCGCATGGCCGCCCGGGAAGACCATCTGGCCATGGCCAAAACCATGGCCGATACTGGAAAATGGCTCTATGCCGCCGCCATCCTGGACGACGATGGAAAAATGATCGGATCGGTCATTATCTGTGAATTTGAATCCAAGGAAGAACTTAAGGCCCAATGGCTGGACCGGGAACCCTATGTCCTGGGTAAGGTCTGGGAAAGGGTGGAAATTACCCGCGGCCAGGTCCCGCCTCTTTTTTCCGGCGCTGGTACAGCCGGATAAAGGCCGGAATGTCGCTTTGTTTGTGAAAGCGTAAATTAATGCGGGCCCGGGTCATGGCCACATAGATGAGGTTGTACTCGTCCGGGTCCGTCCCCTTTGAATCCTTGAGCCGGTCGTCCTGCATCAGGGGGGTAAAATCATCCATGAGCAGGACATTGTCCCACTCCAGCCCCTTGGCCTTGTGGGCCGTGGTCAGGACCACGCCGGCCTGGTCCACATCCACGGCCCGGTCCATGATTCCCTCCACATGCTTGGGAATGGCACCGGTGTATTTCTCCACCACGGCGCAAACACTGAGCAGTTCCATGTCCTCCACGGTGCGGGCGTAGGATCTTAAGTCCCCAAAGGTTTCAAATCCTTTGATATAGTTGTCCCGGATGCGTTCCCGCTCCCGGCTATAAAGGTAGAAGACGTCCTTGAGGATATCCAGTCGATATCCCCCCACCCCGCCGGTGAATCCGATTTTTTCCTTTCTGTACAATCCCACGGCCCGGTCAAAGAGGGCTGCATTGGTCCGGGCAATGATGGTGCAATTTCCATTGTCCCATTTGGGCTTGGTGGGCCGGTCCACCGGAGTGCCCCGGATGGGGCGTTTTTCCCCCTTGAATTGCCCCAGGATCATGTTGGCCACCCGGGCCACGTTATTGTCAAAGCGAAAGCTTTGGGTGAGGTAGCGGGTGTGGTCGGCCTCCAGTGTCTTCAGGGTATCCCGGGCGCCTCGGAAGCTGTAGATCTGCTGATGGTTGTCCCCCACCATGATGATGGACGAGGGGCGGAATTTCAGGTTGGGATCGGCCTGGGACAATACCAGGGAGGCCGTCACCGGATTGATGTCCTGGGCCTCGTCCAGGAGGATGCAGTCATAGGGAAGAACCGGTGCGGAAAGCTGGAACAATTTCAAATATCCATCGTGGAGCATGCCGATCTCCTCACTGCCCCCCTTGCACATGAATCTACCCAATTGGTTGGCCAGCTCCACCAGATCGGGCATGGACTTGCCATTGCTCTGGTAAAAGCCATGGGCCTGGCCCGGGATGTGGCGGCGGGTGACCTTGGCATCGGCCGATACCAGGTAATTGTTCAGGGTGTCGATGGCAAACCGGGCATCCTCCATTTGTTTCACCCCCAGGGCTTCCATGACCTGGTTGGCCCGGAAACCCGGCACCAGCCGCTCCTTGTGCATGTATCCCTTGGACCGGAAGGCCAGGGCATGGGAGGTCCGGGCCGTGACATTGCTGGGAAACTTGGCTGCTGCTTCGAGCTGGACGCTCTTATTAAAGGCAATGTAAAGGAATTGGATGTGGGGGCGCTTCCTGGCATATTCCACCAGGGTGGTGGTCTTACCGGTCCCGGCAAAGGCCATGACCTTCAAAATCTGCCCCGGCTCCAGGTCGCAATCGATGATATTGTTTTGTTCTTCGGTAATTTGCATGGGAGGGGATTCATATCATTTTCCCCGGGTTGCTTCAAGGATTGATGGGAATTGTTTGTCACATGGTAGCTGGAAATTTATAGTAATTATCGATTGGTAAAGCCCAGATTCAGATTGATTTTTTCCGTTTCATTGGACCGCTCCAAGGGAGGGATTCATCACCATTCTGAAACCTGTGCCCAGTATCACCATACCCTCACCAGATGTATGGCGTGGGTTTGTGACCATTATCCCTGAACCTTATTGAAAATCATCCTTAATTATTAATGATTGGACTTTGGGACAATGGGGAACTCAGCTGGAATGCTGTTTTTCCTTTTTCGAAATGCCATATCGATCCATTTTATTGTAAAGGGCCCGCCTGGAAATCCCTAGGATTTCACTGGTCCGTGTCCTGTTTTCCCCGTTGTGTGCCAGGGTTCGAATGATCATTTCCTTTTCCACCTGTGCCAGGGCCATGCCCACCCGGAACGTCATTTGGGTATCTCTGTCCTGGTATTGGTTGATGCGGGTGGGCAGATTTCGTGTCCGCAAGACATCTTCAGTGGCGGACACCACGGCCCGCTGGACCACATTCCTTAACTCCCGGACATTCCCGGGCCAGGGATAGGATTCCACACAATTGATAAAATCCGATGAGATCCCCCGGACGGTTTTTTTAAAATCATCGCAGGCCTCTTTGATGAAATGGCTGATCAGAAGAGGGATGTCGCCGTTTCGTTTCCTCAGGGGGGGCATTTCAATGTTGAGGACATCCAGGCGATAGTATAGGTCTTCCCTGAAGTTGCCCAGGCGGATTTCATTGACCAGATCTGCATTGGATGCCGCAATGACCCGAACATCAATGGTGGTGCTTTTCTGGCCACCGATGGGGGTAAACTCACTGGCTTCCAGAAGCCGGAGGAGGCTGATCTGCATTTTGGGATCAATGGTGCCGATTTCGTCCAGAAATACCGTCCCCCCTTCGGCCACTTCAAAACAGCCCTTCCTCGGTTTGGTTGCCCCGGTGAAGGCGCCACTGACATGGCCGAACAATTCGCTGGCCACAAGGTCCGGGGGGAGGGAGGCGATGTGGACCGGGACACAGGGGGCATCGCTTCGGGGGCTGAGTTCGTGGATGGCCTGGGCTGCCAGTTCTTTGCCCGTGCCGGTTTCCCCTGAAATGAGGACCGGGATATCCGTGGCTGCGGCCTGGCGGATTTGGCGATAGGCCTTTTGCATGACCGGGGAGCGTCCGATCATTCTTTCAAATGTGTTCTTTTCCGTTTCCCGTTTCAACAGCATATTGGGCCCCAGTTGGGGCTTGGTTTCCATGGCCGATCCAATGAGGAGTTTCAGTTCCTCATTGCTGATGGGAAGGGTGGCATAGTGGTATACGCCCACCCGCAGGGCCTGGTTGGCAAATTTTAAGGAGCCCGGGGCCGTGAACAAAAGGACCTGGGTCTGGGGGCATTTGGCGATGATCAATTCAAGGATATCCAGGGCATCCGTCTGGTGGTTGCGGGCCATGGCCCCTGAAAACAACATCAGGTCGAACCGATCCCGCTCGAAGCGATCCACCACTGCATCCAGGTTTTTTTCGTATGCGATGGTCACCTCATCTTCCCCGAAAATGGCCTTTACCTGATCTGCCAGAAGTTTTCCTTTGTCCACGCATATGATTTTGATTCCCAGGTCTGACTCTTCCATGGTCTTGACTCCTCAATGGATTGCTGGACATTGCCTAATTGTGAATAATCTATACACATCCCCTTGAATTGGCGGAGCGCCGTTGCGGGGCTGAATTTATTTTGTCTTCAGCAATTAACATGGAAATAATATGATTTCAAGGCTTACAAAATAATCACCCGGAAAGTGATGGTGGCGGGTGGGAGTGTTGAGATGTGCAAAATATGCACATTCATATTTGTCCTTTGTAAGGGATGTGTTTTTCTTGCCCATCCATGGGAAATGGCAGGGAGGATATGGGGATATGAAGCTGTGATGGAAGATGGGTGTGGGGCGGTAAGACTTTTTATTTCAGATGGTTGTGCGGAGTGCTCGTGCCGATTGAAGACCCTGGTCCCGGTGTTGCAATGGAGGGTAGGGAGTAAACCCCAACCCGTTTAACCGGAACCCCTGCCGGTCCTTACCGGCCAGGGGGCAAAAGGAGTGTAACCATGCAAGAAAACGATGAGCTTAAGATTCAAATTCCCGATCTGGAATCCATTGAGCAGGGCAAGGAATTCTTCATCCTTGAGCAGGACGGGAAACGTGAAAAGATTGAATTCCATGACTATGACAAGATCTATGGGGTCCCCGGTCTGTACGAAAGCCTGTTCTACGATACCTACCAATGCAATTCCCCGAAAACCGTATGCGGTCTTCTGGAAAAGCACATTAATAAGGAAAACCAGAAGGATGAATTGGTGGCCCTGGACATCGGTGCCGGCAATGGGATGGTGGGAGAGCAATTGGCCGATATCGGTGCCGATACCATTGTGGGGGTGGACATCATCCCCGAGGCGGCCCAGGCCCAGGAACGGGATCGGCCCGGGGTATATGACGAGTACCATGTGGCGGATTTGACTGCCATGGCACCGGCTGTCCAAGCGTCCCTTGAGGGAAAGGACTTCAATTGCATGACGGTTGTGGCTGCCCTGGGATTTGGCGATATCCCCCCCGAAGCATTTGCTTCGGGGTATAATATGATTTCTCCTTCGGGCTGGGTGGCCTTCAACATAAAGGAAGATTTTGTCTGCGAGGAGGATCAATCCGGATTCTGTGATTTGATCCAGGTCCTGGACCGGGAAGGCATTCTGGACATTCGGGAACAGCGGCGATATCGACACCGATTCTGCCAGGATGGAACCCCCCTTTATTACTATGCCGTGGTGGGGAAAAAGATGGAGGACATTTCCAATGCCATGGTGGCAGGCATCTGAATCTTTCCACCAATCACGTCCCATATCTTCCAGAATGATCAACCTGTATGGGGCAAGTCAATAATGGATAATTTATTATTTAAATCCAATAACCGACAATGAATGGTTAAATGTCCGGCCATGTTAACCATTTCATTGAATGGCGGTTAGGCCCCTGGCCCGGGCTCTCTCCGGGCCGGGGTGGCCGTCCTTAAACCAACCATCTGCCGGGGGCCTACGGATTCTGGGACATGGTCCCGCCCGGCCTGCCAAACCTCTTTAATCCTTCCTGGGTAAAAAATCACTTTTTCAGGGTGGCGTCATTGGGTGGGGCTGTATTCCAGTTCCCTGAATTTGAAAGGTATATAATTTGCTGCTTTTAAAGATCTATGGTTTAAACAGGTAAAATATTCCGCATTAAAGGAGGAACAACCATGATCGTTCCATCGGTGGGGGCAATTCCGGTAAAATCATCCATTTCTGCATATCAGAATCTTTCCAACCCGGTCCAGTCATCGCCATCCCATGCCGGGAAAGCTGATACCGTAGAGATATCGGAAGAAGGAAACGCACGGTTGAAGAACGCCCGGGATCAGATTCACTCCACCGGCAAGATGTCTTCTGGGGAACTTCCCCTTGAAGCGTTTTCATTGCCCGGTTGGCTTCCGGAGTTATTGACCGGTTACAACGAAGTCGATGCCACCATCGGCATGAAATATCCGGACAGCAGAAGGGCGCAATATGACTCCCTTGACGGAACCACCAAGGCGAATTTGGAGGCCTATGAAACGGCGGTCATGGAAATTTTCCAAGGTGAGTTAAAGAACAATGGGATTCAAAGTGGTCAAGATTATTATAGCGCCGTTATTCTGGACAAAGAGGCGAGTGAGGCACTTCACCAGCAAGTCCGTCAGCGTATGGCAGATGATCCTGAAATCGTCGAATTAATGGCGTATTTCAATATCAAATGATGGGTCCATGGCAGCCGGAGCGGTTTCTTATGGAAATTGAGCCGGAGCCCATCTGGCAATGACGGGCGGGGCCTTCCGGGCTGCCTTGCCGCATTACAGACAAAACCTTGCACCCAGAAATATCCAAAGGAGATGCCCAATGATTACAACCATCACAAATTTCAAACTCCCCGAACCCATCACAAGGGAAGAGGCCAAAGAGATTTTCCTGGGCACGGCACCCACATACCAGGGCGTGGCGGGACTCCATCGTAAATGTTATGTGCTTTCCGACGATGGAAGGTCTGTGGGGGGGATTTATCTCTGGGATTCCCGTGCCCAAGCCGAGGCCATGTACACGGATGAGTGGCGGGAATTTGTCAGGGAGAAATATGGGACAGAGCCTTCGGTCACCTATTTGGAAACCCCGGTTGTGGTGGACAATGTCACCGGGGAAATCACCTCGGATCAGTGATGAAGGCCCGGTGGTATCCTATTTTTTAAAGAACCCCTTGGCCTTGAGGAAATCCATCATGTGGGGGCGGACCTTTTGGCCGGTGAATTCAGCCATGCCCGAGGTCCAGGTTCGGTCCTTGAGTTTGGGGGAGCGGGCCGCATAATAGGTGTTCACGGTTTTATCGTAACGATCCAGACCCCGGTGGATTTTATTGGTATCGTAGGTTTCCCTGTGGAGGATGGATTCCACGGGAAGGCGGGGTTTGACCGGGGGATCCTGGTCCGGGTAGCCCAGGCAAAGGCCAAAGGCGGGATAGACCTGATCGGGCAAGTCCAAAAGGGTGGATACCTTGCTTGGATCATTTCGGATACCGCCGATGAATACCCCGCCCAAGCCGATGGATTCCGCCGCGATCATCATATTCTGCCCCAG
>JAKSBM010001052.1 GCA_022361135.1 Desulfobacterales bacterium
ACAGACGGACCATAGGTTTCAGTCAGGCCATAGACATGCGTTACGGTAAAGCCCAATGCTTCCATCCCGGCAATCACTGCTGCAGGTGGTGAAGCACCGGCTGTCATGACATTGACACCATGTTCAATACCCGCTTTCAATTCATCGTCAGCAGAATTCAGCATGTTCAGTACAATGGGGGCACCACAAAAGTAACCGACCTTTTCCGCTTTAATCAGATTGAAAATATGGTCGGCACGCACATGGCGCAGGCAGACGTTGACACCGGCTGCAGCGGCGATTGTCCATGGAAAACACCAGCCATTGCAGTGAAACATGGGTAAGGTCCACAGATAGACCGGGTGCTGTGTCATGCCCCAGGAAATCAGATTGCTGGTGGCATTCAGATAAGCCCCGCGATGATGGTAAACCACCCCTTTGGGATTGCCCGTGGTACCCGAGGTGTAAATCAGCCCCATGGTTTCGTCCGGGGAAAGATTCAGGGGGGCGCAGGGACGTTCCTTCCCCTGGGCCATGAGCCGGTCGTAGCTGACCTGGGCACCGGACCCTTCGAAAAAGGGAACCACCTCGTCCAGATCTGGCATACGGGACGGCAAATCCTTTACCTGTTCATAGACTTCGGGACTTTTAACAAAGAGGAGACGTGCCCCGGAATCCCGGATGATGTACTCCCATTCAGAAGGCTTCTGGGATTCATACATGGGCACATAATGGCCCCCCACCCCATAGGTTGCATAACAGCCCACGGCCCATTCAACGCAATTGCTCGAAATCACCGCAACCTTGTCTCCCCGCTGGATACCGAAGCAGGCCAGACCGCCCCTGAGTTCATCCACCCGCTGGGCAAAGGTGCCGTAGGTGATCCATTGAAACCCGTCATCGGATTTGGTGCCGAAGATGGGGCGATCGGCATAAAGACGACGGGAGTGTGCAAGCATTTCAACCAGGTTTTGAAAGGTGTGGGACATAATTCCTCCATGGGATTGGGGGTCGAGGTTCTGGGGGTGAATGCAGCTATTGGGTATTGACAAATAATATTCTCCATCATAGAACGTCAAGGAAAAATATTTGACAATATAAAATAAATTCGGAGGCGTTCACATGGGTTTACTCTCGTCCCTGCGTATTCTTGATTTTTCCAGCCTCATCCCCGGTCCGGTGGCCACCCTGGCCCTGGCCGATCTGGGAGCCGATGTCATCCGCATCGAATCTCCCCTTCGTCCGGATCTCATGCGGCTTTTTCCCCCTTATAAAGACGGGGAATCCTGCGCCCACACCCACCTGAACCGGTCCAAGCGCTCCCTGGCCCTGAACCTGAAAAGCGAGACCGGCATAAACGCCGTAAAGCGTCTCATCAAAAGCTACGATATCCTCATTGAGCAATTCCGCCCCGGGGTCATGGAAAAGCTGGGCCTGGGATATGCGGAATTAAAGGCCATCAATCCGGATCTCATCTATTGCTCCATCTCCGGCTATGGGCAGACCGGCCCCTATGCCCAGCGGGCCGGCCATGACATCAACTACCTGGCCGTGGCCGGCATCCTGGGCCACAACGGCCGGGCCGATTCCGGCCCCATGCCCCCCACCCTGCAACTGGCCGATGTGGCCGGCGGCTCATACCATGCGGTCATGTCCATCCTGGCTGCGGTCATCAATCGAAGCACCAACGGCGGGGGACAGCACATCGATGTCAGCCTCATGGAAACCGCTTTTTCCATGCAGGTCACCCAGATCGACGACACCCTGAACACCGGGAGAAACCCCGGCCTGGAAACGGAAATATTCAACGGGGGAACATTTTACGACTGCTATGAAACCCGGGACGGACGATACATGTCCGTGGCGGCCATCGAACCCCACTTTTTCACCCGGCTCTGCGAAGCCCTGGGATTTCCTGAACTGGCTCAATTTGCCATGACCACGGACAAGGAAAAACAAAGGGAAATCAAAACCCGCATCAAAGGGGCCATTAAGGCAGAAAGCTATGACCATTGGTGTAAGGTCTTTGCCGACATCGATGCCTGTGTGGAGCCGGTTCCCACCCTATCCGAAGCCTTTGAGCATCCCCAGATCCAGGCCCGGGAGATGTTTGTGGATGTCCCCTTCAGGGAGGGCACGGAAAAACAGCCCGCATTCCCGGTGAAATTCTCCAACTTCAAACCCGATTATGCCTTTGGTGCAGCCCGGGCCGGTGAACACAGCCGGCAGATTCTGGAGGAAAACGGATTCAGCCCCGAAGAAATCCTTGCCATTGAAAAGAGCATTGCCCCCTAAGGAGAAAAAAGATGTCCCGTCTGCCCAACCGAAAAGAGGCCATTGAAGCGGCCCGGAGCCAGGGCCTGAAAATCGCCGCCGTTCTGCCCTTCCACTACCCCCGGGCCCTGCTCCGGGCCCATGGATTCCACCCCGTGGAAATCTGGGGACCGCCCCATGTGGATGACATGACCGGTACCCCCCATTTTCCGGAATACACCTGCAAGATCGTCCAAAAGGCCACCACCTTCCTCCTCAGCCCGGCTGCGGACTGTGTGGACCTGGTCCTCATGCCCCACACCTGCGACTCCCTCCAGGGAATGGCATCGGTCTTCCAGGAATTCCTCTCCTACCCCAAGCCGGTGCTCACCCTCTACCATCCCCGGGGCCGGCGGAATTCCGACCGGAAATTCCTGGAGGCGGAATTGCGCATCCTTTCCCAACAACTTTCGAAAATTTCAGGCATGGAAGAAAGCGAGCTGGGCCGAAAACTGGAAGAAGAGATGGCAGCCGAAGACCAGGCCACCGCCCTCATGGCCCAAATGCTGGACCAGCGGGATAAATTTGCCGTCACGGACCGGGAATTCTACACCTGCCTGAGATCCAGGGAATACCTTCCCCCCCATGACTTCCTGGAAGGGGCCAAGGCCCTGCCCCGGGGTAAAGCGGAACAGCCCGGGGTGGGCATCATGATTTCCGGCATCCTGCCCGAACCCATGGAAATTTTTGATCACATCAACGCATTCGGCGCCCATGTGGTGGCAGACGACCTGGCCTGTGTGGGACGCAGATGCTACCCCACGGATCCGATGCGGGAAAAGCGGGAGGAGGACCCCTTTGTCCGGCTGGCCCGGCAATACACGGCCATGCCCGCCGATTCCACCGTGAGCACCCCCTTTAGGGAACGATTCAGCGCATTGACCCGGACCATGGAAGACCGGGGAGCCCGGGCCATGCTGGTTTACAACACCAAATTCTGCGAGCCGGAACTCTTTTACCTGCCCATGCTCAAGCAGGCGATCCAGGAAAAAAAATTCGGTTTTCTGGAAATTGAAATGGAGCTGGATGACAAATTATCCCAAACCGTTCTCAACCGTATCAATGCCTTCATCGAGGTGATCTCATGAGCCTGCTCAACCATCTGAACTACCATTTCCAGAGCCAATGCCTGGGCAGACCCGCCCTGGCCATTCAGAAACAAAAGACCCTGGCCCACATCAGAAAACGCCATGCCAATCCCAATCCCCATCTCACCCCGCCCC
>JAKSBM010000107.1 GCA_022361135.1 Desulfobacterales bacterium
CTGACCACCATCCCCTTGTTCACCCTGGCCGGATTCCTCATGGAACGGGGGGGGATGTCCGATCAATTGATTAATATTTCACGGAAACTGGTGGGCGCCTACCGGGGCGGTCTGGGCCTGGTCACGGTTGTGGCCTGCATGTTTTTCGCCGCCCTGTCCGGTTCCGGTCCGGCCACCACGGCCGCCATCGGCAGTATCACCATCCCTTCCATGCTGGATGAAGAATACAAACCCCGCTTTGCCGGTGCCATTGCCGCGGCCGCCGGTGCACTGGGCAGCCTGATTCCCCCCTCCAACCTGTTGATCATCTACGGTCTGGTGGCGGAGCAGTCCATTCCCAAATTGTTCCTGGCCGGCATTGTCCCCGGACTGATGATCGGCTTTCTGCTCATGATTTTTGTGGCATTCATTGCCCGGAAGAACAACTATGGCGGGGACGGGGAAAAGGTTTCCCTGCGTCCGCTCCTGGAAGCCATGTGGGAAGGCAAATGGGCCCTGGGTGCGCCTTTGATCATCCTGGGCGGTATTTATTCCGGGATCGTTACCCCGTCCGAAGCCGCAGCCATTGCCGTGTTCTATGCTTTGTTCGTGGGCTTTTTCATTTACAAGGGATTGACCCTGAAAAAGCTGATCAAAGCCTGTGAAGAATCCATTCTCATGATCGGAACGGTGTTGTTCATCCTGGGATCCACCAAGGCCTTCGGCCAACTGGTCACCCTCTACGATATCCCCGAATCCATTGCCATGATCTTCAGCGCCGTGACCGAGAACCCCACCCTGGTTCTCCTCATGATCGGCGGTTTTTACATTCTCATCGGCACCTGGATGGATTCCATCCCCCAGATCATTATTTTCACGGCGGTTTTCCTGCCCTTTACCAATCAGCTGGGCATTGACCCCATCCTTTTCGGTATTGTCACGGTGATGACCTGTGAAGTGGGCTTTCTCACCCCGCCCATCGGCGCCAACCTCTTTGTGGCATCGAAAATATCCAAGGTGAGCATTGAGGAAATCTCCGTGGGAATTTTGCCCTTGCTGCTGCCCTACGTGATTATGTTCCTGCTCATCGTGGTATTACCCTTCTGGGTCTTGTTCTTACCCAATCTGTGTTATGGAACCGGCATGTAGATCCCATAAAGATCGTATTTTTCACATGCCTGAAATATAAAAGAAACGCCCTGACCCGGACGGATATTCCGTCCGGGTTTTTCTATGGTAGAAAAGGGGTCCCGGGGCGGGAATCCCGGTTGTGTTGAGGATGAAACATCATGGAAAACAAAACAAAACAGATGTCCCGTCGCAGTGATCTGCGAAGGATTTTCAATGCCGGTCTGGATGCGGTGCGACCCGACGAAGCCCTGTGTCGCCACCTTTGCCTGGACGGCGACATGCTCAAGGCCGGAGGACGGCAATGGGATTTAAGTCGAATTGACCGGATTTTTGTTGTGGGAGCGGGCAAAGGTGCCGGCCCCATGGCCTCGGCTTTGGAAGACCTTCTGGGAGAGCGGATTACCCGGGGATTGGTCTGCGTGAAATACGACCACACCGTGCCCACCCGGAAGATCCGGCTTCTGGAGGCGGCCCACCCCGTGCCCGATGAGGCCGGCGTGGCTGCCGCCCGGCAGATGCTGGGATTGGTGGAAGAGGCAGGGGAACGGGATCTGGTCATCTGTCTGATCACCGGCGGGGCCAGTGCGTTGACCCCGGCCACAGCCGAGGGAATTTCCCTGGATCAGGTCCGGGAAATGACCCAATTGCTGCTGGGCTGGGGGGCGGAGATCCATGAGATCAATGCATTGCGCAAGCATGTCTCCTGTTTCGGCGGCGGGTACCTGGCTGCCGCGGCCATGCCCGCCCAGGTGATCAGCCTGATCATTTCCGATGTCATCGGGGACGACTTGGACGTCATTGCCTCCGGCCCCACCACCCCGGATCGCTCCACCTATGGGGACTGCATGGACATTTTGGAACGGTACAACGGGACGGATGCCGTTCCCCCAGCCCTGGTACAGCGATTAAAAAACGGCCGGGCCGGAAATATCCCGGAGACCCCTAAACCGGACCATCCTGCCTTTGATCGGGTCTGCAATGTCCTGGCCGCCACCAATGTCCAGGCATTGGATGCCGCAGCAAAGTCCGCCGAAACCCTGGGCTATTCACCGTTGATTCTCATGGCAGACATGCGGGGGGAAGCCCGGATTCAGGCCGGGGAATTGGTGGAGTACGCCCGCAATGTGCTCAATGATTCTGAGCGCCAGGGCCCGGTCTGCCTCCTGGCCGGCGGGGAAACCACCGTGACCCTCACGGGCAAGGGCAAAGGGGGGCGGAATCAGGAAATGGCCCTGGCCGCAAGCCTCCACCTGGACCCGGCCGAAGACATTGCCATGCTCTGCGCCGGCACCGATGGCACCGACGGCCCCACCGATGCCGCCGGGGGATTTGCCTGTCCACTGACCCTGGCTGCTTTGGGAAATACAGGTATTTCAGCCCAGGCCCACCTGGACGACAACAATGCCTATGCCTTTCTGGAGGCGACCGACAGCCTGCTGAAAACCGGGCCCACGCTCACCAATGTCATGGACCTGGTGGTGATTTTGATCGGGGATCCCCGGGAGGCTTGACAGCCATAAATAATTCAAGGCGGGTGTCCAATCCCGCCTTTTCAATCCCTGTCCCGGATTAATTGCGGGATTTCAAAGGTCCGTCCTTAACGCCTTCCGGTTGGAATAACGGCGTCCCCGGAATTAGTAGCCCATAAAATAGTAGGACAGGATAAAGGATAGGAAGTTGTTTTTTTCCAAGCAAGGTATATAATTTATGC
>JAKSBM010000921.1 GCA_022361135.1 Desulfobacterales bacterium
GGCCCTTGTGGCCTGGTGCAACCAGACCTTTCCCCAGTCCCCGTGAAATCGATTCAGGCCGGGTCAATGCCGAAGAACCGCTGGGCATTGCCGTGGGAAATCAAATCCAGCTCCTCCTGGGACAGGCCTTCATTGGCCAGAAATTTAAGTTCCCGATCCCAGGCATAGGGAATATTGGGATAGTCGGATCCGTACATCACCCGATCCAGGCGATAGTGGGACAGGGGGATGCGGTTGGGCAAAGGAAAATAATTGGTGATGGCCATGGCCGTGTCCAGGTAAAGGGTGTCGTATTTTTCGATGAGTTCGGCATATTCAGGGATTTCCCCCACCCCCAGGTGGGGAACACAGAGTTTCAGGCCGGGAAAACGATTGAGCACCCTTTCCACCTTGTCGTAACGACAGATTTCATATGGATCACACTTGTATTGGTCACTCTTGGGCTCGGTGCCCACGTGCATGTTCAGGGGCATGTCGTGGTCCAGGCAGGTGGCATAGAGGTCGTCCAGGGCGGGATCAACCATGTCGAAACATTGGACATGGGCGTGGAGCTTCACTCCCTTAAGGCCCTTGGCAAAGGCAATTTCCAGGATATTCCGGGTCTGATCTTCACCCGGAAACAGGGTGGCCAGACCCGATACCCGGCCGGGGAACTCCCTGCACACCGAGGCCATGTAGTCGTTGAGAAAACCTGCCATGCCCGGTTTATGGGCATATTGCAGGGCCACCACATGGTCCACGCCACGATCCAGGAGGAATTGGATGAGATCCCGGCTCCGCTCACGGTATCGGATATCCCAACCGTATTGATCAAACCATTGGCGGACGGCCTGGAAAATCACATGGGGAAAAATATGGACATGGGTGTCAATCACCCGGGAAAAGCAGGACGGCACGGACTGGCCGTCCACATCGTTGAAAACGGGAAGATCCGGTTTTAACATGGGCACCTCTCATTTGTGGGGCCGGTCACCGGACAGGGCCCCGGGTCAACTCAGAAGAATTCTCACACCGATTCCCAGCAGGACCAGGCCACCGACGAGCTCCATGCGTTTTCCAAAGAGGGTTCCCAACCGTTTCCCCAGGCGGATGGCCACCAGGGAAATCAGGGAGGTCACCACCCCGATGACCAGGGCGGGCCAGAGCACGGCCACCTTGAGCATGGCAAAGGAAAGGCCGATGGCCATGGCATCGATACTCACGGCCAAGCTGAGCATGACCATGGTCATCCCCCGTGAAGGATCCTTGGCATGGGTCTCCACCTGGGAATCCAGACCGGAACGGACCATGCGCCCCCCCACAAAGGCCAGGAGGCCGAAGGCCACCCAATGGCTGACGGTCTCCACATGGGATACCAGGCCCGATCCCAGGATCCAGCCCACCAGGGGCATGAGGGCCTGGAACAGACCGAAATGAAAGGAGAGCCGGAAAATGGCCCGGCCGTCCCGGGCATAGCCGGAAGCCGCAGCCGCCAAGGATACGGCAGCCGCATCCATGGCCAGTCCCACGGCAATGACAAAAATATCAAAAAAACTCATACCAACGCTTTCAAAAATAAAGGGCAGGCCCAAGCCTACCCAAAACACCGTCACATTTCAATGATTTAATGATTTCCCAAGGCTTGCCATCCCCATCCCCTTGGGATAAACTCCAAAGGATCAGTTCCACATTCCCACATCCACTCAACCATAAGGAGACCCACATGAAACCGTCCTCTGCACTGGACATCCTCAAGCAGGCCTATCTTTTGGAACAACAGGGAAAAAACCTTTACGAAACCGCCCGGGATGCAGCCGCCGACGAAAGCGTCAAGGTCTTTTTCCAGGACCTGGTGGACGACGAAACCGACCACATGGCCCTGTTGAAAAAGCAAATGACCGCCTTCCAGGACCGGGGGGAATTCGTCATGGAACCCCGGACCCAGGAACCCGTGGCCGCCGAAGTCCTGGATCCCCAACTCCGGGACAAAATCAATGCCGCCGGCTTCGAAGCCACGGCCATCACCGCGGCCGTCGCCTTTGAGGAAAAAGCTGTCAAAGCCTACAGTCTCAGGGCGGAAGAAGCCCGGGACCCCGAAGAAAAAAGACTCTACCACTGGCTTTCGGTCTGGGAAAAAGCCCATTTAAAAAAGCTGATGTCCCTCCAGGAATCCCTGATGCAGAGAATCTGGAATGACAACAGCTTTTGGCCCTTCTAAATTTTCAGAACAATGGAGCGCCCCGGGGGCGCTCCAACACGTTCTATAAGGTCAACTGAACCGCCTCCATCTCCACCACGGGAAGGGGGGCGATCCTTTCACCCGGCACCAGGTTGAGGACCTTCTGGGGCATGCCCCGGTAAAGGAGGCGAACCTGGATCTTGCTGCCGGCCACCGGGACCATGCCCAGATCCAATTCACGGACCGCGGTTTCCCCGGCCTTGATCCGGGTATCGGTCAGGACCTCACGGGCCTTGGCCAGATTCACCACGGGATTGCCCTTTCCATCCCCCAACACGGTTCTGAAAATCTGGGCATCGGCCCCCAATTCATGGGCTTCGTTGAGGAGGCCGGACTGGTAAAACAATGCACCGGAGGGATCGGTTACCCGGACCTCCAGCCAAACCTGGCGCAGATCCCCCAGCCCCGTGGGCAGGGAGTGGCCGGCGCCGGAATTCTTCACATGGACCCGGAGTTTGCCCTTTTTCAGCTCCGCCGTATCCAGGGAGAGTTCAGCCGCATTCTGCAACCGCTCCCGGGCCATCTGAATTTTCTCTTCATCCGCCACCACACCGGTGTTGCCGCCGATGAAATAATGGGTGAAAATATGGGGGCGTTCATCACTGTAATCGGCAGCCGAGCCGGGGTTTTCAGGCCGGTCCGTGGACCCCGTGGCCGGAACGCCGGGACGCTGGTACATGTGGCAGCCCTGGCAGGTGACCCGCTTTTTGGGATCCTTGTTGTTGTAGGGGCTTTGCTCCCACTCCGTATAGGTGGTTTCCAGGTCCGTGCCAAAGGCCACGTGCTTGACATTGTGGCAGGTGCCGCAGAATTTTGAACTGGTGTGGAGTTCGGAATATTCGGCCTCGTGGAAATCGGGCTCGGAATCGTCAAAGGGGCCCCGCTTCTTTCCGGGATCGTCATCCCCCTGGCCCGGATCCAGGACCAGCCCATTATTATACATGCGGGTGACATCCACCCCCACGTGGCAATAATCGCATTGGATGCCCAGGGCAGCCAGTTCCGGTGTTTGGGTCAAATCGTCGGAAAATTTCTGGGGAAAGCCGGTGACATAGCCCACCGGGGTGTGACATTTGACACAGGATTCTGCCTCGGCAATTTCACCCTGGTCGGTCAGCCCCTTGCGCAGGAATGCTGCCACCCGGTTATAGATGGGATCCCTGTGGGACTGGTTGTGCATGGAGCGGGTCCATTGCTCCACAATGGCGGAGTGGCATTCGCTGCAGGTTTCAGGTGAGCTGAACTGATCCATGGAAAACCGCTGGGTATCGGCCTTGCCGGCCAGGGCCAGGGATGCTCCCCAGGCCAGAAGTCCCACACTGCACAAAATCCATTTCCGCTTCCAAAATCGCGCCAATGTCAATTTCACATTCCCCCCTTGTAAATGTTTGAATTCTCCGGGCCCGGCCCCCTGTCAGGACCGGGCCCCATTGGGCTATTGTACCAGTCCGCCGGGGTATTCCCGGGTTTCCCCCTCCAGGGTCAGGACGATCCAATTCCCATTCTCCTCCTTGGCAGCCACCAGGCAGTCAACCCGGGTCCCGTCGTTGAGGGTGATAAAGCATTCACCGGTTTCATTCAATGTGTTGACCTGGGCGAATTTTTTCCCCTGGGACAAGACTTTGAACTTCTCCGTTGCTGCTTCGATGGCAATGATTTTATTGTATTCGTCTTCGTCGATTTCCTTGATTTTAAGGCGAAGACCTTCGATCTGTCCCTTCATGTCTGCAATGGTTTTCAGGACTTTTTCCATTTCCTCTTTCTGATCCGAGGGGATGGAAAAAAGGATGTCCTTGTGCAGGGCCATGTCGGTTTCAATGAAGTTGATTTTCTGTAAAATTCCCTTAACTTTCGAACTCATATGCTTTTCCTCAATAAAAAGATATACCCGCTGGGCGAGTATATCTTTTCACGGAAAAGTTTCAAGTCTTTTCTCCAGTCCGGGCACCCCCGGGGCGGGAATTCAATGACGGCCCACGGCCGTCTACCTCCGGGGGCCTCAGCCCTTGCAGGAATTTCCCTGGGAGGCGGCCCGTTTCTGACCCCGGGCAATCCATTCAATGAGCCGGGTCAAAAGGCTCTTTTTCTTGCCGGTCCGTTCCCGGCTCACGACATCACCTTATAAATCATGAGGCGGTGGCCCAGGTCCAATTCCCGATCCTCCAGCAGGCCCAATTCCATGTCCAATTCATTGTTGAACAGGGGCAGTCCCGTGCCAAAGACCCGGGGCACGATGGTGATGTGCATGTGGGTGATCAATCCCCGGTCGGCAAAGAGGGAATTGACAACGCCCCCGCCGATGAGGACCACGGATTTGAATCCCCCCTCTTCCAATTCCTTGAGGATTTCCTCGGGGGACTGGTCGGTGAAGACCAGGTTGTCGGCATCGCTGACCCGGCCCTTGTCCCGGGTCATGACAATATTGAGACGTCCGGGCAGGGGCTTGCCGATGGTGTCGTAGGTTTTGGACCCCATGATCATCACCCCGGCTTCCCGGGTCACCTTGACAAAATAGGCCTTGTCCGCCGATCCGGACCAATCCACAAACTGGCTGTCGTTCCGGGCAATTTTCCCATCCAGGGTGGTGGCCATCAACAAAATTACATCCATATCTTTCTCCATTCTCAAGGACGGCAGGTTCAGCCCAATGGTACAAAACCCCTGGGGGGCTGTCCAAAGGACCTGCCATCCTGAATCCATGCCGGAAGATTCCGGCAGCTAGTCATCTTTCAAAGGCCATGCCTGATCCCGGATTTCGGTCTGGTAACAGAACCGGCTCCAGGTGAATTCCTTCTTGGAAATGGGGCAGCGCAGGGTCACCTTGTGCTCGGTGACATGGACCACCTCCCAATCCCCGGACCTTGGGGCATCTTCCACGCGGATCTTCTCCCCCACCCGAAAGGGATAGGGCTTAAATACAGGTATCTCCATGGACCCTCCTTTATGTGCGCATCATTTTCAACACATGAATTCCTTTAAACTAACCAGGAATCGGGAATTGGCAATATCCCTCCCCGTCATTTCCCGGGCCGGGCCATGGCTTCGGGGTCGATCCAGGCATCGTACTCCTGGGCCGTGAAATACCCCAGGGCCATGCCGGCCTGCTTCAGGGTACTCCCTTCCCCATGGGCCTTTTTGGCAATTTCGGCGGCCTTATCATAGCCGATGCGGGGATTGAGGGCCGTGACCAGCATGAGGGAGTTTTTCAGGTGGCGGGAAATGGTCTCCTCAACCGGCACCAGCCCCCGGATGCAATTTTCCCCAAAGGAACGGACACCATCCCCCAAAAGCCGGGCCGATTCCAACACATTGCGGATGATCAGGGGTTTAAACACATTGAGTTCAAACTGGCCCGAGGCATTGGCCAGGGAAACGGCGGTGTCATTGCCCATGACCTGGGCGCAGACCATGGTCAGGGCCTCCACCTGGGTGGGGTTGACCTTGCCCGGCATGATGGAGGAGCCCGGCTCATTGGCCGGCAATTGCAATTCCCCGATGACGCACCGGGGCCCCGACCCCAAAAGACGGATGTCGTTGCCGATTTTCATAAGGCTGGTGGCCAGTCCCTTGAGGGCGGCATGGACCGTGGTCAGGGGTTCGTGGGAGGCCAGGGCCTGGAATTTATTTTCCGCAGTCACAAAGGGATGGCCGGTGAGGTCGGCCACCTCCCGGGCCACGGCCTGGTCAAAGCCCGGGGGACAATTCAGCCCCGTGCCCACGGCCGTCCCCCCCAGGGCCAGGGGATAGAGCCCCTCCAGTGCATGGTCCAGTTCGGCCATGCCCTGGGCCACCATGGCCCCGTAGCCGGAA
>JAKSBM010000677.1 GCA_022361135.1 Desulfobacterales bacterium
CGACATGACCGAGCCCATTGCCGATGAAACCCGATCCATCCTGGACGGCCACATCATCATTTCCCGGAAACTGGCCGCGGCCAACCATTATCCGGCCATTGACGTCCAGGCTTCGGTGAGCCGGGTCATGAACAGCATTGTGGGGCCGGAACACAAGGAGAATGCCCAGAAGTTGAGAAAGGTTCTGGCCAAGTATGCGGAATTGGAAATTTTGGTCCAGATCGGGGAATACGAAAAGGGGGCCGACCGGGAGGCCGACGATGCCCTGGCCCGAATTGATCCGGTGAATGCCTTCCTCCGCCAGGGATTGGATGATTATTCCACCTTTGACCAGACCCTGGATGCCCTGGACGGGGTGGTCCGGTGACGGCCTATCCCCTATTTGCCCTCCTGCGCCTGAGGGAGTTCCGCCAGGACAAGGCCATGCACAGCCTCCAGCGCAGGGAACGGGAACTGGTCCAGGCCCGAAGGAACGAGACCCAGGCGGTCCAGGCCCATGGGGATTTTTTGGACTGGCTGGCCCGGGAGGAGGAGAACCGGTACCAGTCCATCATGGACATTGAAATGGAATTGCCCGAGGTGGATGAATTCAAGCAGGGGCTTTTGGGACTCCGGGCCCGGGAGAGCCATTACCTGGAAAACATCCTCAAGGCACGGAATCAGGTTCAGGTTTGCCGGGAGGCCGTGGCCCGGGCCAAGGCCGATCTTTTGGCCGCCCAGAAGGGGACCATGAAAATCGAAGTCCACCGGGACAAGTGGATGGAGTTGGAAAAGATTGAGGCCGAGCGGGCTGAGGAACGGGAAATGGAGGATTTCATTCCCCGGAAGGCAGGGCAGTTTTGAAGCCCGCCCAGATCCGTACCAATCCCTTCCAGGGCCAGGGGGAAACCCAGGGACGGCCCACGGTGGACCCGGCCGATGCCCATGCTTTGAAAAGCCATCTCCAGGGCCCTTCGGAAACGGAAAACCATTCTTCCCTTTTTGGGGGACGGGCCAAGGCGCCTGCCCGGGAAGACGACCTTGAGTCCCGGCTGGCCCAATATCAGAGTCAAAGGGGTGGTGATGGCATGGAAAAATCCCAAACCCTCCCGACCGGATTGTCCGTGGATGATGGTGGCGCCGGCGGGGGAGAATTCGATGAGTCCGACCCCGGGGAAGAATTGGCCCAGGATGTGGCCGAACAGATCCTGGTCACCCACCGGGATTTTGCCCGGGGGGAGCAGGAGGTCCGGATCAAAATCAAGTCCAGTATCCTCAAGGACGGTCATATCCATCTCCTCCGGGAGGACAATCGGTTGGATGTAAAACTTTTGAGCCGGGAACGGGCCTCGGTCCATGTGCTGGTGGAAGCCCGGGATCGGTTGGCACAGATTTTAAAACAAAACTTCAAGGGTGAAATCGTGATTCAAGTCATCCACATAACGGACAAAGGTCGGGGGGAAACCGTCACATGAGTGAAATGTCATATGCACCCCCGGCCATCCATCCCATGGTCGGTCAATTGACCACCGCCTTTGCCGCCCGGGATATTTCCCTGGCATTCGACCTTGGCCGGATTCAGGTTCGCCTGGTCCCGGTAGCCATGGTGCCCCCCGGCCCGGGAAACCTCTCTCCGGGGCTGGTGCTGGAGTTGGGCCAGGCACATTGGTCCCTTTACATGGCCGAAACCCGGTCCTTTTATGAATTGCTGGCCCTGGCCGACGGGGAGGGCGCCCTGGAAGGGATTGCCCTGGCCGATCTGCCCTGGGAAATCAGTGTCGCCCTGGCGGAAGCCTATCTGGGGCAGGGACTGGCGCTTTTGGAAGGGGCCCTGGGTACCCCGGTGGCCTTGGCTGCCGGCACGCCGGAGGATGTCCCCGAAGGGGATTTGGAATCGGGGTCCGACCCCGCGGACGGGGCCGGGGAATTCATCTGGCCCTTTGACCTGATTTTCACCGGGGATGACGGTGTGGAAAGGCGGACCCGGTTTGGCCTGGGCATCCCATGGGCCCACGGCCCCTGGGTGATGGATCTGCTCAAGCAGTTCCCCCGAAAGGTTCGGCCCACGGCAATCCTGGACGGCCTTCCCCGGACCCTGGGGTTCCAGCTGGGACAGTTTCAATTGGATCCCGCCGGCATGGCCGGTCTGGAAACCGGGGATATCCTTTTACCCGACATCTGGTACCCCGGCCAGGGGAAGATCGTGCTTGCCCTGGCCCCCCATGAATATCTTTGCGACCTGGTTCCCGAGGGCCTTTGCCTTACCCGGTCCCTAACCCCCAACTGGGAAGAAAAATCAATGAACGACGAAAATACCACATTGGAAGAGTCCGGGGCTGAATCCGCCCCCGTGATCACCGACCCCAACGCCCTGGCCTTGAACCTGGTTTTCGAACTGGGTCGGACCCCCACCACCCTGGGTGAGGTTCGGAAATTGATGCCCGGTCAGGTGTTGACCCTGCCCCGCCCCCTGGAAGAGGGGGTGACCGTGGACATTCGTGCCAACGGACAATGCATCGGCCGGGGCCGCATTGTGGATGTGGCCGGTGAAACCGGTATCCAGATTCTGGACATGGGGGAATAGGGCCAACCATGCTTTTCGATCTCAGCCCCGTCACCCTGATCTTTGTCATGGTCACCGTGGGCATTGCCCCCTTTGCATTGATGATGGTCACCTCCTACGTGAAGATCGTGGTGGTGGTCTCCCTGGTGCGTAATGCCCTGGGGGTCCAGCAGGTGCCTCCGTCCACGGTGCTCAACGGTTTGGCCATTGTCCTCAGCCTCTTTATCATGGCCCCCACGGTGATGCAGACCACGGATCTGCTCAAGGCCCAGCACCTGCCGGCCAATGCCACCCCGACCCAGCTCATGAAGATCGTGAAAAATGCCTCCGGCCCCTTGGTGAATTTTTTGGACGGGAATTCGGAAAAGCGGATCAAGGTTCTGTTTGAACGCACGGCCCGTCGCATCTGGCCCAAGGAACAGCAGGATCGGATCCATGGAAACAATCTCATGATCCTGATTCCCAGCTTCACCATTTCGGAATTGACCAAGGCCTTTCAGATCGGTTTTCTTCTCTATCTGCCCTTTGTGGCCATTGACCTCATCATTTCCAATATCCTTTTGGCCATGGGCATGATGATGGTCTCCCCCATGACCATTTCCCTGCCCTTTAAGCTGTTGCTCTTCGTCTCCCTGGACGGGTGGCTCAAGATCAGCCAGGGGCTGATGCTCAGCTATAGTTAAGGAGGTGAATGTGGATGTTGGAAACATAGTCAGTCCCTTCCAATCCCAGGCCGGAGGCCCCCAGGGGGCCGCCCCCGGTCAGACGGGTAGCTTTGCCGGGGTCAAGGTGTCGGTGAACGATCCCATGTCCCTGGTGATGAATTCCGCGGAAGAGGCCTCCTTTGCCATGTCCGAGCGGGAGGAGGCCCGGCTGGAAGAACGGAAGATGAAGGCCAAGGGCCCCAGCACCGAGCGGGTGGAACAGGTGGAAAAATACCTGGAGCTCATGGACAAACAGGGCAAGCAAAAGCCCCTGGAATCCTTCATTTCAGCCCTGGCCGCCAAATCCGATCTGGATCCGGGCCAGGCCCTGGACGAGGCATCTAAATTTTTCAGTGATGCCGGGGATGCCTATGCCGCCCTCCAATACGCCCGGGAGGAGTTGGGGGATAAATTCGGTGAAGCCCTTTTCACCGAAGCCATGGACCAGTTGGAAGACCTCCACGGCAAGGATATCCAGACCCGGCTGGCCGCCGGCGTGGCCGCCCTGGAACACCCGGATCTGGGAGATGCCGATGGACTCAAGGATCTCTACCAGGAGACCCTGGGGGACCTGGGCTCCCCCGTGGAGATTTTTGAGCGCATCATGGCCGATTACGGGGAGGACCGGTTTGGGGAATCCCTGGACTTCCTCACCCGGAGCCTGGGCAATTCCATGGCCGCCACCACCATTTACACCGACCGGGTTCAATTGGAGACCATTGGCCGGGATCTGGGCCAGGTCCAGCTCCTCCACGGCCTCAATGCCCAGTGCAAGGGCTTGACCCAGCGCATCACCCAGAGCCAGGGCCGCTGTGATTTGAACGCCACGGAAATGGTCAAGGAAATCCTGAAACTTCGGGATGCCCATTTTGTGGGAGCCTTTGACATTGAGGGCATTGCCGACCGCGTGGGGGTGAGTGAAATCGAAGACCGCATTGGTTTTTTCCAGGACTTTTCCAACACGGCCCGGCAGATTTCGGAAAATCTGTTTCCCGATCCCGCGGGTCGGCTCAACCTCATTGAAGCCATCCAGGCTGCCCTGGACGATGCCATTGCCATTGAAGAAGAGATGTACGAATAGGGAGTAACGCATGCACATTATCAATGCCGTGAAAACCATGGGCAACCAGATGGGAATCGATTTGGCCCTCAGCGACCAGGGCACGGCCTCCCTCAACGTGGGGGAGACCGATTCTTTGTTCATTGAACGGGACGGAGACAGCCTGGCCGTAAGCCTGGCCCGGAAGATCCAGGGGGATATTCTGCCCGGCCTGGAGCGGGGACTGATGAAGTGTCACCCCGACCGGGAACCCCGTTTGGGGCTGCGGGTGGCCCTGTTCCGGGAGGACACCCTGGTGGTGATCCTGAAATTGGAAAAACACCATATTAATGCAGGCATGGCCGAGCAGATCCTTCCCCATCTGTTTGAGACCATGGCCGAGATCTCCTAGGGAGTATAGACGATGGCCAACGGCGTATCCATGATGAATCCCGGGGTGGGCATCACCGC
>JAKSBM010000405.1 GCA_022361135.1 Desulfobacterales bacterium
CAGGTCAAAGGCTTCATACTCGGTGAGGCGTCCGGCGTCCAGGTCGGCCTTGAAGAAGGGGTACATGTACTGGTCCACACGGCCGATGGACATACCGGTCTGGTTTTCTTCAACCACCAGCAGGGACTCAATGGTCCAGACGGCCTGGATGGCTTCCCAGAAGGTCTGGGGGGCGTGGGCCGGTACCCGTGCATTGACTTCGGCGATCTTTTCCAGCTCGGCCTTTCTTCTGGGATCGGCTTCCTTGGCAGCCAGTTCCCGGGCGTGGTCGGCCATGCGCTGGGCATAGATCATCACGCCTTCGGCGGTGTCGATCTGGGATCTGTAAAAGTAGATCTTGTCGATGTCCTCGGGATTTTCGTAATCCAGTTCAGCCAGTTTTTCCTCGGCTTCCCTTTTAATGTCCAGCATGCCCTTTTTCATGAGGATGACGTCGTAGCCGGGGTTGGAGTCCCCACCGCCGTTCACGGCATGGTAGGAGCAGTCGGATACGTAGGATTCTCCGGAGAGTTCCCACATGCCGGCTTCCCGGTACTGCTGCTCGCAGTATTCATCCACGGACTTGCCTTCCCAGAAGGGGAAGAGTTCTTCCAACATGATCTTCTTGTCTTCTTCGGAGATGTGGAAGGGGTCCTGGGCACGGGTGGCAATGGTGTCGATTTCATCCTTCATCCAACGCCATGCAATGTCCGGGGAAAAGGCACCGGCTCTGGGGGCGCCGTTGGGGGCACCGACGATGAGCTCGTGGTCCTGGATCACCAGGGGAGCGGTTTCGCAGCAATAGCGGAAACACTTCCCACGGAGAACGGCCTTGGGCAGGCCGGGATTTTCCTTGGCAATCTTGGTGATGGCCCGGGCCCGGTGGGTGGTGATGCTGGGCACCTGGTTCAGGAAATTTTCCTTGAGCAGGACGTGGCGCTGGGTGGGGCCTTCGGGGATTCCGGGGCCGTGGTCGGCGGCAACGGCCTGGGCCGGCGCCTCCGGGGTCTTAGAAATCTCGGCGGAGATGCCCTCGAACATTTTCCGCAGGGAGTCCCGCTCCGCAGGGGTCATGTTCTTGGTGGCCTCGGCCAGTTTATTGGAAAAATCACGAATATCCAAAGGTACTACCTCCTTCTGGTCGTTATCTTCAGCGTCCCAGTGTCTGGCTCAACACCTGGTGCAGAATTTCCTGCACCCGGTGGGCGTCGACACCCGCAACTTCCCCGGAGGGGGAAGGGGACGTGGTTTTTAAAATTGTTTGGTCTGGATTTGCTGCCAGCCTATCCTGGATGGCATCGGCCTTTTTCACCCCGTATCCCACCTTTCGCCGGTAGATCAGGTTCATGGGGGAGACGTTGTCCGAGGTGATTCCCTGCCCCACGGATCCGCTGCCCTGGGCCATGGAGGGGAACAAATGGGTGGTGGCCCCCATGGAGCCCAGGCTGGCCGGTGTGTTCACCAGCATACGCCCCACGGGCTTTTTCAGGGCAAACTGCCGAATGACGGCCTCGTCACGGGAATGGATCACCAGGGTGTGGCCGGTTTTTTCCCCCAGGATGAGCTCAATGCACTTTTCACAGGCATGCATCCAATCCTCTTCCACGTAGAAGGTGAGGACGGGACAAAGTTTTTCCCGGGAATAGGGATCATCCTGGGAGACGTATTTACGCTGGGCAATGAGAAGCCGGGTTCCCTTGGGAACGGTCAGCCCGGCCCGGCGGGCCAGGGTTTCGGCGCCGGCACCCACCATGCGGGTGTTCAAGGCGCCCCGGGAGCAGAAAAAGTGATCGGCCAGGGTCTGGGATTCTTCCTGGGACATGAAATAGGCCCCGTGTTTCTCCAGGCAGGCCCGGACCTCGCCGGCAATGCAGGCATCCACGATGATGGACTGTTCCGCACCGGAAACCACCCCGTGGTCAAAGGTCTTGCTGACCAGGATATCCCGGACGGCCTGTTCAATGTCGGCGCTGCGCTCGATGAAGGCCGGACCATTGCCGGTGCCGGCAAAGATCACGGGCTTGCCCGAGGTGTAGGCATCCTTGCGCATGCTGGGAACCCCGGTGTTCAGGATCAGGGAAACGGCCGGATGGGCCATGAGTTCCCGGGCCCCGGCCGCGGTCACCGTGTGCAGGTATGACAATGCCCCCTGGGGGAGCCCCTTTTCTTCCGCCGCATCGATCATGATGTCCAACACCCGGCCCATGGTCTTCCGGGCCCGGGGGTGGGGGGAAACAATGAGGGCGTTGCCGGACTTCAGGGCGATGAGGGTTTTGTACACGGTGGTGGACACGGGACTGGTGGCCGGACAGATCCCCAGGATCACCCCCAGGGGCACCCCGATGTCCATGAGCTGTTTTTCCCGGTCCTCTTCAATGATTCCCACACAGCGCATGCCGCGCAGGTGGCGTCTCACGTGTCCGCAGACAAATTGGTTTTTGATCTCCTTATCCTGCCATCTGCCGTATTCGGTTTCTTCGGCGGACAGCACGGCCAGGCTCTGGATTTCGGGTTCCACGGCCAGGGCCGCGGCCTCCACGATTTCGTCCAGCTTCTCCTGGGAAAAACCAGCCAGAACCGCCTGGGCTTCCCGGGCGTTTTCAGCCAGAATCCGGGCTTCCTGGATGGATAAAAGATCGTTGTCGATGATATTCATATCTTCCCCCCTTATCTGTTATTGGGGCAGCAGTTTATCCAGATCGTATTGTGCGGTGATCTTGGCCAAATCCGGGTGGGGGGTGGGGATGACAATGGAACAATGGGGATCCACACCCATGTCCTTCACCGCCTGTACCCCGGCTTCAACGGCGGCCTGGCAGGCGCCCACATCCCCTTTAACGAGAACAGAAATGTATCCGGAGGCGGTGTTCTCATATCCCACCAGATCCACATCTGCGGCCTTGAGCATGGCGTCGGCCGCTTCAAGGACAAATACGATTCCAAAGGTTTCCACCATTCCAAGTGCTCTTGCGTGGCTCATCTTTATATCCTTCCCTTATTGCGCATCCACATCGTGTACTGAAACAATGTCCCCAACACCCTTGATGGGACGGGGCATGACATTACTGGCCGTGAGGTGACCGGTCTCCTTGGCTGCCACGGTTCCGGCTTCAACGGCGGCTTTGACGGCCCCCACATCCCCCTTCACCATGATGGTCACCAGGGTGGATCCGATGTTTTCATAGGAAATCAATTCCACGTTGGCTGCCTTGAGCATCTTGTCCGCCGCATAAAGGGCCGGCACCATTCCCAGGGTTTCAACCAAACCCAATGCCTCTTCTCCGTAATAACGCACGAATTCCTCCTTCGCTTGTGTCCTGTTAATGGATTCTTTGGGGAAAGATCGTACCCCCTCCCCCTTGGGGGAAAGTCAATGTTTTTTTAACCCGGGAAGCCGGCAAACCGAATTTGGCTATGAAATCAAACCATTAGCCAACCGAAAACAGACACAACAGCCATATTTCAGCCAATTGAAGGATCCCGGCCCCAATCCCCGTCGCGCCGGGGAAATTTTGAATTTTTCGCCCCGTTTTCACCCGAAAAAACGTTTTTGATAACCGCCTAAAATTCAAGACAATTTCAATTCTACACTGCAAGGCCGGCATGGATTTCGTCCCCCAGCCTTCCCCCTTGGGGGAAATTTTGGGATTGACCTTACCCTTAGGGGCAAAGATATAGTCGGAGCACCCCCAAAGATTCGGTATCCATTGAACATCATTGGGTGTTTTGATGGAGTGTTTTTATAGTTAGGCAAGAAAGGAACGCGTTACTTATGGAAGTGTCTGGTTCAAACAATCCGGCCGCAATCGCTGCCAAAATGAAACTCGCCTCTGACTTTCGGCGAAAGGGGATCATGATCGCCCTGCTCTCGGGTCTGTTGTATGGATTCTATACGGCATTCATGACCCTGGGGATGTCCAAGGGTGTATGGGTGGACTGGTATGGGGTAAACAAAGCCGGACTGTCGGCCTTTGCAATCACTTATCTTTTAAGTGCTCTGGGGGCGGCCACCAATGACTCCCTGAGTGCCATCTGGGCATTTGGAACCGCCGCCGTCCGTGGACGTGCCGGTGACTTTTTCCGCTGCCTGAAAACCAAGCCCGGCATGGTTATGGTTCTGGCCGCCCTCATCGGCGGACCCTTTGCCAGCACCTGCTATGTACTGGGACTGCAGAAGGCGGGTTCCATTGTGGTTCCCATCTCCGCACTCTGTCCGGCCTTTGGGGCCATCCTGGGACGATTCATGTTCAAACAGGAACTCAACGCCCGCATGATGCTGGGTATTGCCATCTGCTTCGGCGCCTCTTTGATGATTGGTTCCACCAGCCTGGGTGGGGACGCCCCCGAAGGCATGGCCGTGGGCATCTTCTTCGGTTTCCTGGCTGCCATTGGATGGGGCTTTGAAGGCTGCGTATGCGGCTATGGTACCTCCATGATCGATTCCGAAGTGGGTATCACCATCCGCCAGGTCACCTCGGGCCTGTCCAACCTCATCATCCTCATCCCCATCTTCGGCATGATGGACGGCCAGGGCATTGCCATGAATCTGGTCACCACCGCATTCACGGACAGCTCCATCATCTGGTTTGCCGTTTCCGGTCTCTGTGCCTACCTGTCCTTCATGTTCTGGTACAAGGGGAACTCCATGTGCGGCGCCGCCCTGGGGATGTCCTGCAACGGTACCTTCTCCTTCTGGGGCCCCTTCTGCTGCTGGATCGTCCTGGGCGTCGTCTTCGGCATTGACGGCTGGGCCATTCCGCCCATTGCCTGGGCTGCCGCAGTGGTCATGATCATCGGTATCTTCACCATTGCCCTCAACCCCCTGGACCTGTTGAAAAAAAAGGAGCAGAACTAAGATGAAACCCCTTAACTATGCGATTTTGAAATATTTCACCAAGGTTGAAGAGGCATGCGCCGATGATGTGATGGAAGCACTCAAGGGCCAATACGCCGACTTCAAAGCCTTTACCAAGCCCGCTGTAATCTCCGCCATCATGACCGCAGAAGCCAATGGACTTCTGGAGGAAACCCGGTTTGACATGGATGGGAACAATGAGCTGCGGGTATACTACCGCGCCCATGAAGAAGGTGCTGCGACCATTAATCACTACATTGCCGATTAAGGTCCTCCCATAAAAAACAAAAAAGGCCCTGCCCGGAATTCCGGGCAGGGCCTTTTTTATTTCATGGAACCGGGGGACATGGCCCCGATCTCCCTATTTCCGGGAAACCGGGATCATCACCTCGGTGACAAATTGTCTGGCATTCCGGGTGGTCCAATAATCGGTGACATACCGTTCCACCGATTCCCGGGCCAGAACATATTCATGGTGCCGGGCCCATTGACGGATCTTTTCATAGGTGTCCCGAATATTTTCATGGGCGCCGATGTGGTAACAGGAGGCCACCAGACAGCCGCCAAATGAGGTGCTATCCTCCTCCTTGCAAGGCTTCAAGGTCCGCTGGAGGATCTTCACCTCCTGCTCCCTTTCTTCCATGCGATCCTCCACCGAAGAAAAGCGGATCATCACCGGGCCGGTGATCTCATTGGCCACCTGCTCCACATAATTGGTGAACTCAATGTTGATGATGGATTCCTTTATCCGGTTTTTAAAACGCTGATCCTGGAAGAGGTACTCCCCGGATTCCACGAATTTCACCGCCACCTCTCCGATCTGGTTATCAATGACCATCTCCGCTTCCAGGATGAGATCATACCAATCCTTCACCGACAGGTATTTTCTCTGTATTTCCTCCTGGGTCACCTCCAATTCCTTGATCTTGGATTCAAAGGTGCGTTTGATCACCTTATAGACGTTGCCCTCGATGAACTCCCGCATCTCATCCAGGGTAAAGCCCATCTGCTTGTAATACTTGATGACGGGCAGGGCCAGGAGGGATTCATTGGAATAATACCTGTAATTGTTTTCAAAGGCCCGCTGGGAACTAACCAGACCGATCTTGTCATAGTACCGAAGGGCTTTTTTTGAAATGTTGCAATGCCTGCTCACCTCACCGATGGAGTATCTTTCCTTGTACTTCATGTACTGCCTTCCATTGAAAAAATCCAAATAGCCGCCCACCCCGACACCCTGTCCGGGCAAAATTATAGAGATTCAGGTTTAGGGGGGTAAAAACAGGAGAAAGCGGCAAATCCAACAAATTCGAACAGTTTGATATACGCCAAGGGAGAAAATTCGTCAATAATGAATCCGGGAATGGCCTGAACAGGTGAAAAATCCCTCCCCGTCTCCGGCGGCCTTGACAAGGCTCCGGGATCCCCGTATAGCTGTTGCCAGCCTCCAAAGGCCCTTGAAAACACGTCCACACCCAACCCAAGTTAAAGGTAGCCATGACCCCCTCCTCCCATTTTGAAAACAAGACCATTGGATATATCAGCACCCGGGGCGGCATTGACCCGGTGGAATTTGATACGGCACTCCTCCAGGGCTTTGCCCGGGACGGCGGACTCTTTGTCCCGGACCAGATCCCTGAATTTTCCCGGGAAGAACTGGCCGGATGGAAGGGACTTTCCTTCACCGACCTGGCCCATAAAATTCTGCGCCCCTTTATTCCCAGCCACCTCATACCCGATGCCGATCTGGCCAGGATCCTGGAACACAGCTTCAGCACTTTTTCCCATGCCCATGTCCTGCCGGTGAAAAACATTGCCCCGGGGGACAAGCTTTACGTCATGGAACTCTTCCACGGCCCCACCCTCTCCTTTAAGGACATTGCCATGGGCTTCCTGGTCCGGGTCATGGATTATTTCCTCGCCCAAAGGGGGGAAACCCTCTCCCTGATCCTGGCCACCACCGGGGACACCGGCCCGGCCGCTGCCCATGCCGCCGTGGGCTGTAAAACCCTGGACTGTTACCCCCTATTCCCCCTGGGCATGATTTCCCAGGAACAACAGCGGCAGATGACCACCCTGGGGGCGGACAATGTCATGGCCGTGGGGGTCACCGGCTGCAAGGACGGTGGCGACGACCTTGATCTGGTGGTGACCCAGCTCTTTGCCGATCCCCAACTCCGGGACCGGCTCCGGCTTTCCAGCGTCAACTCCGTGAACTGGTGCCGGGTCATGTTCCAGTCCATCCATTACATTTATGGGTATCTGAATACGGTGGAACGGGTGGGGGATCCCCTGGCCGTTTCCGTCCCCTGCGGGGCCTTCGGCAACCTCTTCGGGGGCTGGCTGGCCCGGGAGATGGGACTGCCCATCCACCAATTCATCTGTGCCGTCAATGCCAACCAGACCCTCTACCGGGCGTTCAATGACGGAATTTTCACCAAGGCCGACCTCATCCCCACGGTCTCCTCGGCCATCGACATTGTGGTGCCCTATAATTTCTGGCGCTTCCTCTACTTCAACTGCGGCAGGGATGGAAAAAAGCTGGCCGGATGGATGGATGAATTCCAGACCCGGGGCCGGGTCGCCCTGGACCGGGAAACCCGGGAAGCCATCACCCGTGGATTTGTTGCCGAATCCGTATCCGATGCAGAGACCCTGGCCACCATGGCCGGACTATACGGGGACCATGGATATTTGGCCGATCCCCACGCAGCCGTGGCCCTCACCGCCGCCCGCAGGCAACGGAAACACATTCCCGCCCGGATTCCCATCCTCACCATGGCCACGGCCCACCCGGCCAAATTCTCGGAAATCATTTCCCGGGGGTTGAAAAAGGAGGCCAATGACCTTCCCCCGGTGGCCACCCATCCGGAACTGGAACGGGCCAAGGCCCTGCCCGAGGAATTGGATCCATGCCACCTGGACCAATTGGCCCATCACCTCATCACCCAAATTTCATCCCGGCTCACCGGGAAAGGATAGAAAAGAGAATTACATGGCATCCTATTCAAAACCCAGCATTGAAGAATTGCGCACCCTGGTCTCACAATACCCCATTGGTCAAATCCTGGACATGGCACCTCAGGAAGGGGGACAGGCCAACACCAGCTACCGCATCAAAACCGATACCGGCAGCTACATGCTCTCCATCTGCGATGAAAAAACCCACCGGGAAATCCAGGTATTGCTCCAGGTATTGAACCAACTCAATGCCAACCGATTTCCCACCTCCACCCCCATTGCCACCCGGGAGGGGCAATACCTTCTTGAATTCCAGGGAAAGCCGGTCTACCTCAAGGCATTCATCCCGGGTCAGGTGGTCCCGGACCTTTCCCCGGCCATGCTGGAGGGGGTGGGCCAAGCCATGGCCCAGCTCCACGCCATCCCCGCCCCGGAGGCGGTGGCCCCGGCCTTCCCCTATGGATTTACCGCCTTTGACAGCTACCTTGCCGCCCCGGTGGACCATGATTTCACCCCCTGGCTCAGGGAACAGAAGGCGCTTCTGGAAAGGGAAATGGACAAAGAAATGCCCAAGGGGTTGATCCACGGGGATATCTTCTGGGACAATCTGGTATTTGAAGGGGAAGGACTCAAGGCGATCCTGGACTTTGAAGAAGCCTGCAACGACTACTTCCTCTTTGACCTGGGCATGGCCGCCGTGGGTTGCTGCAGCCGGGGGGGGACATTCGTGGAAGACCGGGTCAAGGCCCTGATCCGGGGATACGAAAGCCGATGCCCCCTTTCGGACCGGGAACGGGAACAATTGCCCCTGTTCATGGTCTATGCGGCCACGGCCGGGGCATTCTGGCGCTTCTGCCAATACAATATCCACCACCCGGATCCCCAGCTCAAGGATTCCCACCGGGAGTTGTCGGCCCTGGGAGATATCAATCGAGCCCGTTCGCTGAAAATCTAATCCCGTAATGGAGGCATTGGGCGGCACCGCCCGCTTTCTCTCTAATCAAGGATCAACACAAAACAGCCCCCTATCCAGGCTCAACACCACCTGGGATAGAGGGCTTTTTTATAGCTATTCCCAAAAATATGTTCCTAAACCATGGACTAAATTTGCGATTAATCCTAGCCATCACATGTATGAAA
>JAKSBM010000645.1 GCA_022361135.1 Desulfobacterales bacterium
AGTATGGCAAAGCAAGGGATTCCCGTCAAGCAGCTGCACCGCCCCTTTTATTCACCAAAGGTTTATGATAATTCCAAGGGAATGAAAAATACACCATCCCCCACCCTGAAAAAAATTGGTTTCGCCACCTTTATCATGATGGCCTCGGTCTTTGCCAGCCGGGTCATTGGACTGGTCCGGGAATCGGTGATTGCCTTCCAGGCAGGCGCCGGTGCCGGGGTCGATGCCTACCAGGTGGCCTTTGTCATCCCTGAAATTCTCAACCATGTTGTGGCTTCGGGCTTCATGTCCATTACCTTCATCCCCATCCTGGCCCGGTACCTGAACCAGGACCGGGAAAAAGAAGGGTTCCACATTTTTTCCATCATCTTCAACGGCTTTGGCATTCTTCTTTTGGTATTCATTGCAATCACCACCATCTGGGCCCCCTTTTTCGTCAACCTGTTCGCACCGGGCATCACAGACCCCGCCACCTTTGACCTGGCCGTGAAAATGACCCGGATCATCATTCCGGCCCAATTCTTCTTTTTCAGCGGGGGATTGTTTTCCGCCGTCCAATTTGTCCGGGAGCGCTTTTTCATCCCGGCCCTGGCCCCCCTGATCTACAACATCGGCATCATTGCCGGGGGAGTCTTCCTCTATCCCAGACTGGGCATGGAAGGGTTTGCCTGGGGCGTTTTGGGCGGGGCATTTGCCGGCAACTTTGCCTTGCAATGGGTGGGGGCCAAAAAAGCCGGGCTCAAATACAGCCTGGCCCTGGATCTCACCCATGCAGATTTAAAAAAATATATTCTCCTCACCCTGCCCCTGATGTTCGGGCTCACCATGACCTTTTCCACGGAAATTCTGTTGAAATTCTTTGGATCATATCTGGATGCGGGCAGCATTGCCGCCATGAACTATGCCCTGCGCATCATGTTTATCCTGGTGGGGTTCTTTGGCCAGGCCGTGGGAACGGCCTCCTACCCCTTCATGGCCAAGCTTGCGGCAAAGGGGGAGATGGAACAGCTCAACGCCCTCATCAACCAGACCATGAAATTCATTTTTCTTGTTCTTCCCTTTTCCGTGCTTTTCATGGTCCTTCGCAGGGAAATTGTCCTGGTCCTTTTCCAACGGGGACAATTTGATCCCCAGGCCACCCAGCTCACGGCAAGTGTTCTGCCCTATTTCATGGCCGGAGCCTTTGCATTTGCCGCACAGACCATTGTTTCCCGGGGCTATTTTGCCATGCAGAACACCCTCTTCCCGGCCATTTTCTCCACCATCTGTGTCCTGGCAAGCTGCCCGGTGATTTATCTGCTTTCCCAATGGATGGGAGTCCAGGGGGTTGCCCTGGGATTGAGCCTTTCCGTGGTGACCACCACCCTACTCCTATACGAGGCATGGAATCGCAAAAGCGGCAACATGGGGAAATCAGCCGTATACCTCTTTTTCCTGAAATTAATTCCCCTGAGTCTTATCATGGGGGGAATCTGTGCTGCCCTGCGCCATGGACTGAGCCAATTCATTTCCCCCACCACCCTGCCCGCGGCCCTGGGGGTGGGTATCCTCACGGGCATGGGCTTTATTATCATCCTCCCCATGCTGGGCCGGCTGATGAAAATCCAGGAAATCAAAACACTTTACCAGAAAATTTCCCAAAGGATCTTACCATGGCAAAGAAAAGCAAAGGCGCAAAAACAGGCCTGACCACGGACCAGAATATCCAGACCCTGGCCGAAAAAATCATTGGGGCAAAACGCGTGGTGGCCTTTACCGGGGCAGGGATTTCCACGGAAAGCGGCATTCCCGATTACCGCAGCCAGGGAGGACGCTGGAAAAAGTTCACCCCGGTCTATTTCCAGGACTTCATGGCCCACCGGGACTCCCGCATTGAATACTGGAACCAGCGCATGGAAATGGAAAAGGGGCTGAAAACCGCGCAACCCAACAAGGGTCACCGGGCATTGGCCAAACTTTACAAATTAAAGAGGCTCACCGCCCTGATCACCCAGAACATCGACGGACTCCACCAGGCATCGGGTATCCCGGACGAAAATCTCATCGAACTCCATGGCAATACCCGACGGATCCGCTGCATGTCCTGCGGAGAATTGGAAGGTTGGGAAAAGGTGGAAACACGAATCCAGAAAGGGGACCCGGCACCGGAGTGCCATTGCGGCGGCTTTTTGAAGCCCGACACCATTTCCTTTGGTCAGGCCATGCCCGAAGCCGAAACCCGGCGGGCAACGGAGTTGTCCGCCTCGGCCGATGTTTTCCTGGTTGTGGGCTCCACCCTCCTGGTGCAACCGGCGGCCTCCATGCCGGTCTTTGCCCGGGACAGGGGTGCCTTTCTGGCCATCATCAACCTGTCGGAAACCCCAATGGACAACCAATGCGACATATTGATCCGTGAATCGGCAGGACCGGTTCTGGAAAAATTGAGCAGGAGGGTGGAACAAGGGCTTGCCCCCAAGGGCCTTTAACCATTGGGGGAATTAAAAGCTTGAAAAACCAACTACCAGGTCACGGGGATCCGAACCCGCTGGCCCGCCTTGTTTTTAAAAAGCAAAAATCGATTCTCAACGCCATACCGGTATAAATCCCGGGTCACCCGGACATCCTGGGTGCAATAGGTAATGATCTCATCCAGCTTCCCTTCCTTCCACCAGGCCAACGCCTGGAGCCCGTCCGCGGATTTTTCCGCTCCCAGGGTCTGCTGGGCCAGATGGTCCAGGGAGAGACGATAGCCCAGTATCTCGTGGACCTTCATGAGGAGGTCCAGGGTGGGTAATTCATGGAAATTAAAGGATGACAGCCCGGACAACACCTTGTAGTCAAAGCGGATGATATTAAAACCGATGACCAGATCCAGCTTTTTAAGGTGGGCTTCCAATTCTTTGATCTCATCCTGGAGATAGGTGTGGTATTCATCGCTTTTGGAATCGTAGAGCACGGCGCAGGAAACCCCCATGCGTTCGGCCCGGTTCCAGCCGCCGACTTCGGCTGCGGACTTCCGGGTTTCAATGTCCAGCACCCCGTAGCGGTTCACGGTTTTGGGGAGGCTGTTTTCCTGGGGTGCAGGGCGCTTTGTTTCGGTGGGTGTAATCCTTAAATTCAAAAAATCTTCCTTAAATACCCGCCCCATGATCAGTTCCAATATGGCCAGGGCAGAGGCTTTATCAATGGGCCGGTTCCCCGACCCGCATTTGGGTGAATGGACACAGCAGGGACATCCGATGTCGCAGGGACATTGGGCAATGGTCTCAAAGGTCCGTTGAAAAAGTAATTCGGCCTGGTCAAAGCCTTGTTTTGACAGCCCAAGGCCGCCGGGTATGCCGTCATAGACAAAGTCGGCGGCCTTGGAGGTCTGGGGATGGAAGGGAATGGAAATCCCGCCTAGATCGTTGCGGTCGGTCATGACCAGCAGGGGCATGATGCCTATGGCGGCGTGCTCCAGGGCGTGGATGCCGCCCATGAAGTGCATGCGTCGGGATTCGATCTCCTCCCGGACCCGGTCGGGGATCTCGATCCAGATCCCGTGGGTTTCAAAGGTCAGCTCGGGCAGATCCAGGGGAACGATGCCGATGGATTTGCCAGTGGAGACCCGTTTGCGGTCGTAGCCGGTGACCTGCTCGGTGATTTTCAGCCGGCCGAATCCCATGCGGGTGCCGTGG
>JAKSBM010000631.1 GCA_022361135.1 Desulfobacterales bacterium
CTCAACGACCAGGGCTCCAACGTGGGGGGACACCGCACCCATGTCAAGGCCCTGGACATCCGGACCACGGGCCTGGGCGGAGACAGCCTCATCGGCTATGAAAAGGGAGAATACACCCTGGGACCGGGCCGGGTGGCCCCCATCGCCTGGCTGTCCTCCAACCGGAAGGAGATCACCACGGCCCTGGACTACCTGAACATGAACCTCTCCCGGTTTGCCTCCTCCACCCGGCGCATGCAGATCATCACGGCCACAGGCTCTTCCAAGGAGATCGGCCTCTCCCCCACGGAACAAAAACTCATGGATCTGGTCACCGACCGGCCCTATTCCATTGACGAATTGGTCCGGCGCATGGACGTCCTCACCGAGGCCGGCCTTCCCCTGGCCCGGCTGGAGGAAAACTTCATGATCCAGCGCTGCGGCCTCACCCCCACCGACCTCCTCCACTTGAAAGGAGAGTTTGTGAAATGGGATGTGGAAGCCCCCCAGAAATTTGCAGACATGGTGGCCTTCCTCTGCCGCAGGGACACCGATGAAATGGTCGAAGAACTCCTCCAGAAGGCCATCAACCGCCTGGCCATGGAGCTGCTGAAAAAGGAAATCGACGAGGACACCGACTCCGAAGCCCTGGAAGATTGTCCCGTATGCAGGGTCCTCATGGACAACCTGCTCACCGGTGGAAATTCCCGATTCAAGATGGGCATCACCCTGAACCGCCCGGTCATCGGCATCGGCGCCCCCATTAAATTCTTCCTGGACAAGGCCGTGAAAATCATGGGCGGGGAACCCATCCTGCCCGAGGATGCCGACGTGGCCAACGCCATCGGCGCCATCACCTCCAACGTGGTGGTCCAGCGCCAGATCCGCATCACCCCGGCCGAAGTGGGGGGATTCTCCGTGGAAGGGGTCTCCGGCACCCAGAAATTCCGGGACTTCCAGGAGGCCGACACCTTTGCCCGGGAAGCCCTGTCGGACATGGTTAAAGCCCAGGCCCTGGAGGCCGGAACCACCTGCCAGAAGGTGGTTCTGAAAACCGAAGACCAGATCCCCAAAACCGCCGGAGGGGATCCCATCTTCATGTCCCGGATCATCAAGGCCAAGATCACCGGCCGCCCCGACCGGGTCATGGCGGAAAAGGTGCCGGCATGATTCAGACCACGTCCCCGGACCTGTCCCGGCAACGACGGATCATCACCGCCACCTGCTTCGGTATCCAGGC
>JAKSBM010000310.1 GCA_022361135.1 Desulfobacterales bacterium
CGTGGTGGCGACTGCGTTCCCGTCCCCGGGTATGGGGAACCACGCAATAGGTGCAAAAATTATCACACCCCTGCATGATGGTCACGAACTTGGAAATGGGATTCTCATCAAAACAGGATTCATCGGGCAGGGCCTCAAAAATCTCCGAGGCATCTTCCGTGTCCACGATGCGGTTTCTTCCCCCCAGGATATCCTCCACATGGCGCCCAAAGCGGCCAAAGGCCTGGGTTCCCAGAACCAGATTCAAATGGGGCAGACGATCAAAGGCCTTGCGCCCTTCCTGCTGGGCCACACACCCGGCCATCACCGTTATCAAATGGGGTCTTTTTTTCTTGGCCTTGGCAAAGCGGCCAAGGAAACTAAAGGCCTTCTCCTCGGCTTTATGTCGGATGGAACAGGTGTTGCAGACAACGATATCCGCCTTGTCCATCTCATCTGTTTTTTCAAATCCATGGGCATTTAGAATCACCATGAGCTTTTCAGAATCGTAGACATTCATCTGGCAGCCGATGGTGTTGATATAGGCCAAGCCTCTATATTTCATTGAACTCAAAATCCTTCTTCAGTTCCTCTATTATCTCAAAGGCCTCCTGGGCCATATCCGGTGCAATGCTCAACAGGACATGACCTTCCTTGGGGTCCAGAGTGGTAATAACGGCAACGCCTTCATAGGCTTCGAATATGAATTTGATAAACCCGATGCGGGTCTTGTCAACCTTGTATTCTTTCTGCAGTGTCTTCATGCCGTCCCTAACGTAATTATCCTTAAATTTTGCAGTATACCACCACTCAGAATCAATTCTCAAATCCTTTTTACCCCCCATGGGCCATGGATGTTTTTTTCATCCACGGTCTTCCCTTGGAAAGGAGCATTCCACAATCCTTCCATTGGCGGAACTCATTTTTCATTATCGTCATTTTTGGTAATTTACAGTTTGAATAACGCCTATTATTTTCAATATGAGCCAATCGTTGGACAAATACAGACAAAATCTCTATACCCTGACCACCCTTTTGCCGGGGAAAAATAATTTATAATACCCTATTGATATGCACTATGGAGGAAAAGATGAAACGGATCAGACGCGCATTGCTCTATTTAATTGTAATGGCATATTTACCCACGGCCCCCATCTGGGCCCAAGACACCGCTACCGAGGAAGTCTTTGATCTGGGACAGGTCCTTGTCCTGGAACAGGGTCAGACCCAGGATGAAATCACCACAACCGATACCGTCTCCCTGGACGATATCAAATACCAGGGTGCCCAGAATGCCGCCCAGGCCCTGGCCCACATTCCCGGGATTCATGTCCAGGCAGGCAAAAAAGGAGCCTATGGATTCATCCTCCGTGGATTTGACGAACGGGAAGTCAAGCTCCTCATCGACGGTGTTCCCGCCCATGTCTCCTATGACGGATCCCTGGACCTGAGCCAGATCCCGGTGGATTCCATCGCCAAAATCGAAGTCACCAAGGGAGCCACTTCGGTTCTATACGGCTCCAATACCCTGGGCGGCGTTGTCAACATCATTACAAAAAAGGGAACCAAAACCCCTCACACATCCGTGACCACTTCGTTCGGGCCCAATGATACCCAGAACTACATTGCCAACCACGGCGGTGCCGTGGGCAAATTCAATTATTGGATCACAGCCTCCCACCGCACCAGTGACGGATGGGATGTTTCCGATGATTTTGATCCCAACAATCC
>JAKSBM010000293.1 GCA_022361135.1 Desulfobacterales bacterium
GCCGGACGCTGCACGCCGGATCAGCCGTGCATGGGCATCCGACCATTTTGCCGGGTCGACCCTGCGGTCGGCGCCTTTTACGTCCAGCGGGCCTTTCAGCATGGAAATCGCCGAGATCTCCTCGCGTTCCTCGACGGTCAGGCGCCTGTTGGGCATTTCGGTCAGCCAGATATCCGCATCGAGACCGATCTGGTGGCTTGCGTGGCCGGAAAGCATCGGCCCGCCACGCGGTTGCGCCAGGTCGCCGACCAGCAGGCCGTTCCAGCCGACCCCCGGTGCATCCCTGGCAAGGTCTTGGAGGTAGTCGATCAGTTCCGGATGTCCCCAATTGCGGTTGCGCGACAGCCGCATCGCCTGCCATGTGGGCCCGTCCGCCGGCAGCGACGCCCCGCCGGCCAGGCATCCCTTTGCATAAGACCCGATAGCCCGTGCTTTCAGGGGAGCGGGGCCGTCGGCATTTCCGAAATAGTCCTTTGCCGGCAATTTTGAGTAGAGCACCAGTTTGGGCTTTGCCGCGACATAACCGTCCGGAACAGCGCGTTTTTTTATCGGCACCGGAACACCGGAAACGAGCTTTGCACTTGGCTCATAGTCCTGAACGGCGGCATTTCTCGGTTTCGCGGCAGGGACTGGAGTGGCTGCGGCAGCGTGAAAGACGGTTGCCGCTGCTGCGACCAAGCCGGCAACACCGGCAAGGGGAAACTTCCAGGAAGCCGGTATGGAAAGCCGCGTGGTTTTTATACGCTGGGTCACGTCGGGAACCTCGTGCGTCAGTGCCTTGATGCGGCAGCTGAAAGGTGAGCGACCTTCAGCTGCCGCTTGCCTTAGGCAGCATGCACCAAATCGGGGGCTTCCGCATCCGATTCCGCAGGTATGAGATGGGCTTTCAACACGTCTGCAAGTTCGTCCAGAAGAACGGTGTTGTCCCGGATGACCCGGTCAGCGGCGCCGTTCAGCGCGATGATGTTGCCTGGACGGGCGTTGTCCATGTCTTCGCCATCCGCCGTCAGGGTCGCATCGAGGCGGTGGTAGGTGACGTTCGGCAATTCTTTGAACAGGCGCTGCGCC
>JAKSBM010000010.1 GCA_022361135.1 Desulfobacterales bacterium
CTGCACCCCATGGAAGGACGGCTGGTGGCCTGCCACCACGCCGGAAATCTCATTGGATAGCCGGACCGGAAAGAACGAAAGGACCAAATAAAACCATGATACCGGACCACTGCCAAAAGCTGGCCGCAGCCCTGGAACAGAACCAAATAAAGGTCGCCCTCATCCCCCCGGGGGGCGACATGAACTTCCTCATCGGTTTTGACCCGGGCGGCTGCGAACGATTCCAGGCCCTCTTTGTCACCGCGGATAAGCGCCTCTTCTGCGTGACCAACAAACTATACGCCGAAGACATGACCCGGGCCCTGCCCCCCCAAACGCCGGTCTATACCTGGGAGGACAGCGGCCATTTTTCCACCGCCGTTACCCGGGCCTTTGCCGACCACCAATTGGGGGCAGGAAAAATCGGGATTAACCAAAACCTCCGTGCCGTGGACTACCTGGAGCTCAGCCAAATTTTCCCGGACTTCACCCTGGTCAATGCCGATCCCCAGCTCTCGGCCATCCGCATCATCAAAACCCAGGCACAGATCGCGGCCATGGAAAGGGCAGGCTCCCATGCCGACGCCGTCATGGACCACCTCAAGGACTTTATCCGCCCCGGTCTCAAGGAACGGGAAATCCGGGATGAAATCCTGGGACAATTTGCCCAAAGGGGACTTTCCCCTTCCTTTAATCCCATTGTGGCCTCGGGATCCAACAATTCCCGCCCCCACTACAATGGGGACCAGCGAACCCTCACGGAAAAGGATGTGATCATCCTGGATTTCGGCTGCAAGGTGGATGGATTCTGCTCGGACACCTCAAGGACCTTTTTCCTGGGGGAACCCAGCCCCAGGGAAAGTGAAATATTTACCATTGTTACCCAGGCCTTCCAGGCGGCGGCAGAGACCGCAGCCCAGGGGGTTGAAGCCGGAGCCGTGGACCAGGCCGCCCGGGATGTCATCACCCGGGCCGGATTTGGGGAATACTTCATCAACCGGGTGGGCCACGGCATTGGCATGGATGTCCACGAAGAACCCTATATTAAAGGCAACAGCAGGCAGATCCTTGAGCCGGGCATGGCCTTTTCCATTGAACCGGGCATCTACATCCCCGGAGAAGTGGGCATGCGGGTGGAGGATATCTTTGTCATCAATGCCCAGGGCAAGGCCCAATCCCTGAACCATTCGGACAGGGGCCCCATCATCCTTTAACCCGATCCGCCACCCAATTTAACTGCCCCGGCCGGTTTCCGACGGGGCAGTCCCATTACCAAATCCCAGGCTGTTCCAAACCAGCCAAAGGCCCCAATCCCCCGTCGTTGTCCCTGATAATTTCCTTGCAATTTTCCCCGTGTCGGGGTATCGCCACATGAGTTGTAAACAACCAAGGAAGGAAAAATGACCGAATCCCTTAACCAAAGCGCCATGGAGCTGATCATGGACATGGTTTCAGAACTCCACTTCAGGGGCTGCGAAGAATCCCATCCCCTCATACGCAGGGCCGGGGAACTCATCCCGGAACTCCAAACCAAAATC
>JAKSBM010000853.1 GCA_022361135.1 Desulfobacterales bacterium
CATGGGACGGGAACTGGGGAAGGAAATCCCCCAAGAACGGCTGGAGAAAGTCATCCACACCTGCGACCTCACCCAGACCCTGGAAAAAATGGACCAGGGACTGGATACCCTGGTGGGGGAACGGGGGGTGACCCTTTCCGGCGGACAGAAGCAACGGTTGGCATTGGCCCGGACCCTGATCACGGACAAAAAAATCATCATCCTGGACGACCCGGTGAGCCAGGTGGACACCCAGACGGCCAAAAACATCATTTCACGACTCAATGCTGCCAATGGGTCGGCCACCTTCATCATCATCTCCCACCGCCTGTCGGCCCTGGCCGCCTGCGACACCATATATATCCTGGACCAGGGAAAAATCCAGGCCCAGGGCAGCCACCACCATCTGATCTCAAATAATTCATTCTACGGCGACGCGTTCAAGGTCCAGCAATTCGAGGAGGCCCAGGGTGTCTGAAGAAAAAGAAATCAAACTGGCCAACGGCATTGTATTCAAGGTTCTATGGCCCCACATCCGGCCCTATGCCTGGATGCTCATCCTCTCGACACTTCTGGTCTTTGTGGGCATTGCCTTTGAGCTCTCCCTGCCCCTGCTCACCCAGAAGGCCTTTGACGGATTCATCCTGCCCGTGGGGGATAAAATCGGCATCTGGCTCCCCGGCCTCAACGGCATATTTGAGGGGTGGTTTCCCAATGTCTGGGTCTCCTCCTTCACCACCTTTGGCCTCATCTATCTGTCCATGATTGTGGCCGCCTTTCTGGTGGAATTTACCCAGACCCTGTTCATGGAATACACGGGGCAGAAAATCATCCTCAACCTAAGGTGCACCCTCTTCTCCCACATGACCGGATTGCCGGTCTCCTACTACGATGAAAACGCCTCGGGCCGCCTGGTGGCCCGGGTGGCCGGGGACATTGAAAACATGAATGAAATGTTCACCTCGGTCCTGGTCTTCATCTTCAAGGATCTGGTCCTCATGGCCGGGATCCTGGGGGTACTCTTTTCCATGAACACGGAGCTGGCCGGATACCAGGCCGCGCTGGTTCCGGTGATCTTCCTGGGGATATTCATTTTTTCCAAGGTGGTGCGGGGGGCCTTCCGGACCATCCGCCAAAAGATCGGGGAAATCAACCACAGCTTTTCCGAGGGCATCGGCGGCATCAAGGTGATCCAGACCACCACCAGCCATGGCCCCTTTGTGGAACGGTTCAAACAATTGAATTTTGAACATTTCAAGGCCACCATGTTCCAGATCAAAATCTTTGGGATTTTCATGCCCTTCATCGGATTTGTGGGCACCATTTCCGTGGCCCTGGTCATCTGGTTCGGATCCAATGCAGTCATGGAAAGCCGCATGAGCCTGGGCGCCCTGGTGGCCTTCCTCTCATACATGAAACTCTTTTTCCGCCCCCTGCGGGAATTGTCCGAAAAATTCAACCTCCTCCAGAATGCCCTGGCCTCGGCCGAACGCATCACCACCGTGCTGAGCCGGGAACCGGCAGCCCAGCTCCACGGCCCCGGCCCGGGGGCCTCAACCGAGGGGCAAACCAATTCCACTCCGGGGCGGCTCCACCGCATCCAGGAGTTGGAATTTGACCGGGTGAATTTTTCCTACGATGGGAAAACCCCGGTACTCCAGGAAATCTCCCTTTCCCTGGAATCGGGCAAATCCATCGGCATTGCCGGCCCCACCGGATCGGGAAAGACTTCCATCATCAACCTCATCACAGGTTTCTACCACCCGGACCAGGGGGAAATCCGATTCAATGGAACGGCCATGGATCAGATCCCCATCCGGGCCATCCGGAGGCGTTGCGCCCTGGTCATGCAGGATCCCATCCTCTTTTCCGGCACCCTGAGGGAGAATATCAAACCCAAGGGCTGGGAGATGGAGGACACGGTTCTGGAGGCGGCCCTGGAAAAGGCCAATTGCGGTTTTCTCTTTGATAAATTCCAAGGACTGGACACGGAAATTGCCGAGGGGGGACGCCCCCTGTCATCGGGGGAAAAACAGCTGGTCTGCATTGCCCGGGCCTTTGCCTTTGACCCGGATCTCATCATCTTTGACGAGGCCACCTCCTACATGGATTCCCAATCGGAACTGGCGGTCCACGATGCCATGAACAAACTCATGGAGGGACGACTTTCCATCATCATTGCCCATCGCCTGTCCACCATCCGCCACTGCCATGAGATCCTCCTGCTCCGGGACGGCAAAATCAGGGAATCCGGCAGCCATGCCGATTTGGTTGAATTGAAGGGGGAGTATTACCATCTGCTGAAAAAGGAAAATATTTAATTTACCTCCCGGCCCAAAGCCCCCCTGGGTCGGGAGAAAACAGATCCTTCCTTGAGCATTTCCATGCCATTGCCTATACTGGACCCAGCCCAATGGGTTGAAAATCCCCTGATTTCCCACTGAACCTGTCCACCAGGTCGTTGCCTCCACCGCCTCCCAATACCATCGGGCAAATTACCATAAATCAAAATAAAATCGATTCAAAAATCCCATGTCATCAATCCCCTATCGAAACGACATTGATGCCCTCCGGGGGGTGGCCGTCCTCCTGGTGGTGGTCTACCATGCATTTCCCTGGCATCTGCCCGGGGGATTCGTCGGGGTGGATGTTTTCTTTGTCATTTCCGGCTACCTGATCACCGGGATCATCCACCGGGCCCTGGAAGCCCGACAATTCTCCATTGTCCGATTCTACGAGCGGCGGATCCGGCGGATTTTTCCCACCCTGTTACTGGTTTTGGCCACGGCATTGGCCCTGGGCTGGCTGGTCCTTTTCCCCGAAGAGTTCAAACAATTGGGCAGCCATGTCTTCTATACCACCCTTTTTATCCAAAACTTCGCCCTGATCCGGGAACTGGGATATTTTGACGCCGCCTCCCATTACAAACCCCTGCTCCACCTCTGGAGCCTGGGCATTGAGGAACAATACTATTTCCTATGGCCCGGTGTTCTGATCTTCATCCATCGGTTCAAGGGGGGAATCCACTGGATCCTGGCAGGGTTGATCCTGGTCTCCTTTGGGATCAATGTTTATTTTGCAGGGGAATACACAGAGCTGATTTTTTACCATTCCATGGCCCGGTTCTGGGAGTTGGGAATCGGGTCATTCCTGGCCCTGATCCCCAATCAATTGAATAAAATCCCTCCCAGGTACCGCCCGGCCCTCTTCCTGACGGGCATGGGGCTCATCCTATGGGCCGTGGCCACCTTGAACGGGAAGTCCCCCTATCCCTCCTGGGCCGGACTCATGCCCACCGTGGGCACCGCCCTGGTCATCGCAGCCCGGATCCAGCGTCCCCATTGGTGGGGGCTGGTTAAAATCGGGCTTATTAGTTATCCCCTCTACCTCTGGCATTGGATCTTCATCTCCTTCCTCCACATCTACCTGGGAAAGGTACCCAGCGGGATTCAAATGCTGGGGGCCATTGCCCTTTCATTTCTATTCTCCTGGATGACCTTTCGATACATCGAACCCCTGCGATACAAACCGGGGCGGGGGGTGGTGGTTTTTCTGGTGGTGGCCATGGTGGCGGTGGGAAGTTGGGGGGGGATAATTCAGGTCACCCAAGGACGGTATACCTACGCCCAACAGATGGGCCTGGGTCAATTCAACATTGACCAAAAACGGGTGGCGTCAACGGATCCCCGGGCGGACCAATTGGCGAAAACATCCACAGGGCGGGAAAGGCAATTTAATTATTCCCGGCTGAATACCACCGATCCGGGGGACGTTGAAAAAAAGAGACCCATCCTGGCATTGATCGGGGACTCCCATGCCCACAGCATTTATCCTGGAATTTCCAAACTGGCCCGGGCCCACGGATACGACACCCTGCTCATGGCCAACTCGGCCTGCCCCCCCTTGCAGGGATTCCCCTGGGGAAACAATCCGGCCCAGATGGACGCCTGCCAGGATTCCATCGCCCAGATTCTTTCGGTGCTGGAAAACCAACCCCGGATCCAGAAGGTGATTCTGACCACCCGGGGCCCCTGTTATATCCACGGGCATATCCAGGAAAAATTCTCGGATCCGGTCATTGAAAAGAGTTTGGAAACCTACCCGAATCCGGACCGACTGACCTATGCCAGTTTTTTTGACGGATTTGACCGGACCTTCGGCCATATGGAAGCCCTGGGGCACATCCGGGAAACCTATTATCTATTGGAGGTTCCGGAGTTGGATTTCCTGCCCAAGGAAACCCTTTCCCGCCCCTTCCGGGAATTGTTCTTCCCCAATCCGGACAATCGGATCCAACGGAAATTCTACCAGCGCCGCATGGAAAAATACCAACGGGAAGCCCGGCAACGGGCTGAAAAATTCCCCAAGCTGAGAATCATTGATCCGGAACCCATCCTCTGCCGGGAAGAAAGCTGTTTCTCATTCCGGGATGCCCATTTCCTCTATGGGGACGACACCCATCTGTCCATCTTCGGTGCCCACTATCTGGCCCAAAAAATCGCCGGACAGATTTTTGACACGGCCCCCGTCCAAAAAGCCGGAGACGCCCCCGGCTTGATCCCGGCTGCTATAGACGATTGATTCCGATGCCGTGGGATTTCCCAAAGGCCATGATTTCTTCGGGCTTGAACTCCCCCTTCATCCAGGTCTGGTAAAAGGCCGGGGTCTGGAGCATGAAAAGAATATAGGTGAGGTGGCCGGAATAGCCGTTGGGATCCTTTTCCTTGAGGGCTTCTATGGCAGTGTTGGCATGGGCCATGGCCTGGCGGTGAACCGCCGGGGGCTGTTCCATGGTACAGGTGTGGGCCGAGTAGATGCGCCGGCATGAAAAGGGGCGGATCTTGTATATCATGCAGCCCTTGTTCTTCATGAGAAAGGGACAGGAAACCCGCTGCTTTTTCTCCCGCTTTACGATTTCCGTGCGGATGGCCTTGTTCAACTTACGGATTTTATCCTTGGGCAGGGTCCCCAGGTAGGTGAGGATACGAAACCCTTCCTGGGTGGTGGCGTCGATGGAACCGGCATGGGTGCAGCAAAAGGCACATCCCTTTTCACAGGCGGCACCCGCCTTGTAGTCGGCGACTTCGGTTTCATATCTTTGATAAATCAAATCCAGGTCACGGAATGTGGCAACCATGTCCATGATATATATTTCCTTTATCGGGACGGGCCCGTATTTATGGTTTGGGGATGGGATTCAGCCCAATTGGATCATCTGGCCCGGTGCTTCGGGACCGGCCACGGAAAGGCTGATTTCGGTATTTTCAAGGCATTGTCCCACTTCCTGGTATGCCTTGTCAGGATGGTTGTTTTCCTCGCTGAGATGGGCCAGAATCACGTGCTGGAGGCCGGGGTGGATGAGGTCGGTGACCAGCTGCCGGGTTTCCCGGTTGGAGAGATGGCCCCGGCGGGATTTAATCCGCTGTTTCAGATACCAGGGGTAAGCGCCCTGCATGAGCATGTCCATGTCGTGGTTGGACTCGATGTAAAGCAGGGAGGCCTGGGAGAGATGGGCCCGCACCAGGTTGGTGACAATGCCCAGGTCCGTGGCAAATCCCACCTTGTGACCACCGTGGCTCAGGGTGAGCCCGGCCGGATCGTCGGCATCGTGGGACACGGAAAAGGGGTTTATGGTCAGATCGCCGATGTCAAATGCATTGCCGCAGTGGAAGTATTCCAGATGCTCCACCTTTCCCAGTCCCTTACAGGCGGCATGGGTGGACGGTGTGATGTGCAGGGGGATGTCAAACCGGCGGCTGAGGATACCCGCGCCTTTGACGTGGTCGGAATGCTCATGGGTGACAATGATGGCGGACAACCGTGAAGGATCTTCTCCCACGGCGTCCATGCGCCGCTGGAGTTCCACCCCGGAGAGGCCGGCGTCGATGAGGACGGAGGTCTCCGGGGTGGCAATGAATACGCTGTTCCCCTTGCTTCCTGAAGCAAGGGGACAGACGCGAAGAGAGGACTTATTTTCCCTCATCTTCCTTGGCAGCTTTAAGGCTCAGTTTAATCTTGCCGTCCCGGGTGATGTCCAGGACCTTGACGCCGATGACTTCGCCTTCCTTAACCACGTCGGTGACCTTCTTGACGCGGTAGTCGGCCAGTTCGGAGATGTGAACCAGGCCGTCGGTGCCGGGCTTGATGTTGACAAAGGCGCCAAAATCGGTGATTTTCACGACCTTGCCTTCATAGATGGCACCGATTTCCGGATCCAGGGCGATGTCGGAAACCATTTTCATGGCCTTGTCGGCATCTTCTTCATTCTGGGCGGCAATCTTAACCAGACCGGAATCATCCACTTCAATGGTGGTGTTGGTGTCGGCCTGGAGGGCACGAATCACCTTACCGCCGGGGCCGATGATGTCACGGATCTTGTCGGATTTGATCTGGATGGAAACGATTTTGGGGGCATGGGGAGAAACTTCATCCCGGGCCTCGGAAATGGTTTCCAGCATTTTGTCCAGGATGTGGATACGGCCGCCGTTGGCCTGGGCCAGGGCGCGTTCCATGATGTCCTTGGACAGCTCTTTAATTTTAATGTCCATCTGCAGGGCGGTGATGCCTTCACGGGTACCGGCCACCTTGAAGTCCATGTCGCCGAAGTGATCTTCGTCGCCCAGGATGTCGGAAAGGATGGCAATCTTATCGCCTTCCTTCACCAGACCCATGGCAATACCGGATACGGGGGCCTTGATGGGCACACCGCCGTCCATGAGGGCCATGCAGCCGGAGCATACGGTGCCCATGGAGGAGGATCCGTTGGACTCGGTGACTTCACCCACCAGGCGAATGGTGTATTCAAACTCTTCCTTGGGAGGCAGCACACGGGCAATGGCTCTATGGGCCAGGTTGCCATGGCCGATATCCCGGCGGGAGGGGCCGCCCGGACGCTTTACTTCGCCCACGGAGTAGGGGGGGAAGTTGTAGTGGAGCATGAAGTCCCGGGTTTCGTTGCCGGCCAGGGTTTCAATGCGCTGTTCATCCATGCCGGAGCCCAGGGTGAGAACACCCATGACCTGGGTTTCACCCCGGGTAAAGAGGGCGGATCCATGGGGACGGGGCAGCAGGCCGGCCACGCAGGTAATGTCGCGGACTTCATCAAAGGCACGGCCGTCGATGCGACGGTCTTCTTCCATGACGATGGACCGGGATACGGATTTCACCAGCTTGGACACGGTTTCTTTAACTTCACCGGTCTGATCGGGGTAATCGGCTGCAAAGTGTTCAACCACTTCTTTTTTGTACAGGCTCAAGGCCTTGTTCCGTTCGACCTTACCCTTGATCTGAACCCGTTCCTTCACACCGTCCTTGGCAAAGGCTTTGACCTTTTCGGCCAGATCTTCGTCAAAGGGGGCGGGGCAGAGGTCAAATTTTTCTTTGCCCACGGCTGCCTTGAGTTCATTCTGCATGTCAATGATGGGCTGCATGGCCTGGTGACCGAAGAAAATGGCGTCCAGCATGTCCTGTTCGGAAACCACGTCGGCGCCGCCTTCAACCATGACCACACCGGTCTTGGAACCGGCAACCACCAGTTCGATGTCGGATTCTTCCATCTGTTCCAGGCTGGGGTTGACCACGAACTCTCCGTTGATC
>JAKSBM010000074.1 GCA_022361135.1 Desulfobacterales bacterium
CACCCGGATATTGGGGTGGGTATCCTTGATATAATCAATGACCCGCCCCATTTCCCGGTTCAAGGTGGGCTCCCCGGAGCCGGAAAAGGTGATGTAATCCGGATCTTCATTGTGGTCCCAATAATGGTCCAATTCGGCCCGGACCCGGTCAAAGGGGACATAGTCCCGCCGCTGTGGGGTGAGGTCCGTGGTTTTGCCGCACTCGCAATAGACACAGTCCAGGCTGCAGATCTTATGGACCACCAGGTCCACGCCCAGGGAGATGCCCAGGCGGCGGGAGGCCACGGGTCCGAAAATATGTTTATATTCCATGGGGAATCCTTAAAATGCTTTGGGCTTGATGCGGACGTCGATGCCGGCCACGGTGAGGTAGACCTCGTGGGCCACACGGGCCAGATCCCGGTTCACCAATCCGGCGTGGTCCCGGAACTGCCGGGCCAGGGTATTCTCCGGCACAATGCCGTATCCCACCTCATTGGTAACCATGAACACCGGACATTGGCTGGTTGCCAGGGCCTTTGCCAGCTCGGCCACGGCATCCCGGATACCGGCCTCGTCCCGGCCATCCATGAGCAGATTGGTGGTCCAAAGGGTAAGGCAATCCAGAAGGATGACATCGGCGGTGGGGGATTCGGTTTCAATGACGGTGTGGACATCCAGGGGCTCCTCCCGGGTGATCCAGCCCCGGCCCCGTTCCTTCACATGTTTTTCCACCCGTTTTTCCATCTCCCGGTCCCGGGGAACCGAGGTGGCCAGGAATACCTTGCGATCCCCACCCAGGGCATTGGCCCGGTCCAGGGCATAATCGCTTTTGCCGCTGCGGCAACCCCCGATGACCAGGGTGATTTTTTCTTTATCTTTTCCCATCTTCATGTCCTTGATTTACAGGCCCAGTGCGTGGTTAACGAAGGCACAGGATATCGTATCCCCGGGGCAGGATGCAAGGCGGCGGAATGAAAAAATGGGGGCGGCACCGGGAAATCCTTGAAACCCGTGGCCTTATCCCATAAATAAAACCATATTCCATAACTCTTTTCATGGGGGTTTCCATGGCCCGTCCGTCCAATTCCGTCGATCCACACCGCCGCCGCTTCCTGAAAACCGCAGCCGCCACCAGCTTAACCCTGGCCCTCCCCGGCCTTTACAGCTGCAGCCAATCCCCCGGAGGGCTGGATGTCCTCATCACCAACGGCAAAATATATGACGGCAGTGCCCAGGGAGACTGGGAAGCCATGGACCTGGGGATTTCCAACGGCCGCATCCGTGCCCTGGGAAACCTCAATCACCTCAAACCCCAGGCCCGGAAACACATCGACGCCCGGGGATGCTGGGTGGTGCCCGGATTCATCGATGTACACACCCATTGTGACCTCACCTTCCTTAAAAGCGGATGGAAACGCCACCTGGCAAGGGTCATGCCCTCGTGGAAGGGCAATCACAATTACCTCCACCAGGGGGTGACCACGGTGATCACGGGCAATTGCGGATGGGGATATGGGGATACGGACCAATGGTACACCATGGTGGACCAATTGACATTCGGAACCAATGTGGGCCACCTGGCACCCCACGGAGTGCTGCGGAACCAGGTCCTTTCCCAATACGGCCAGCCCCATGCCCAGGGCTTGACCCCGGCCCAGGCCGATCAGCTCCGGGGGCGGGTGGCCCTGGAGCTGGATAAGGGGGCCCTGGGGCTCTCCTGCGGCCTGGAATATGCCCCGGGCATATTCTCCCCCACCCGGGAACTGGCCGCCCTCTGTCGCACCGTGGAAAAGCAGAATAAGGTCTTCACCATTCACATGCGGGACGAGAGTGGTAAGATCACCGGGCCGGGCCGGTTCGGGGTCCTGGACGCCATTGACGAAACCCTGGACATTGCCCGGGGAACCGGAGTCTCCACCCAAATTTCCCATCTTAAAATCTCCTCTCCCTTCAACGGACTGGACGGCCGGGCCATTGTCGATCCCATTCTCAACGCCCGGGAGAAGGGGCTGGATATCCACGCAGACCAATACCCCTATGCCGCCGGTTCCACCACCCTGGCCTACCTTCTCCCCCGGGAATTCAAAGGCGTGGACGGTGTCAACGATGCCGCCCGGACCCGGTCGGGCAAACGGGAAATCCAGACCCACATAAAGGAGGTTTTCACCCACCTGCCACCGGATAAAATCCTCATCACCATCCATCCGGCAGATGAAGACTGCGAAGGAAAAACCCTGGCCGACATCGCCCGGATCCAGGGGAAATCCCCAGCGGAAACCTATGTAAACCTGACCTGTGGGGAAGAGCCGGCCATGGCCGTCTTTTTCGGCCAGGACCCCGAAGTGGTCAAGGCCGTCATGCCACGGGATTTCATCATCACCGCCTCGGACGGCTGGACCGTGCCCAAGGATATGACCCACCCCCACCCCCGCACCCACGGCACCTTTCCCCGGAAATTAAAACGATTTGCCATGGATGACAAAACCCTGGACCTCCTCCCCGCCCTCCACTCCATGACCGGATTGCCGGCCACCAAATTCGGCCTGGATCACCGGGGATTCATCCGACCGGATTACCATGCCGACATTGCCGTCATTGACCCCACGACCCTGGCCTCCCCGGCCACATACCTGAAACCCCACGCCTATGCCCGGGGCATTGTCCACCTCTTTGTCAATGGGGTCCACACCATTGACAACGGCAAAACCACCGGCCAACGGGGGGGCTGTTCACTAAGAAGAACCAGTTAAGACAATTTTTCCCATGCCCTGGGACAAAATCATGACACGTCCCATGACATATTTGTCTCATGGGACATGGACAAAAATGATTCACCGCCCATTTTTGTCCCCATGGACCACCCACCTTTTACTCATATTTTACTCATATTTGTTAGCTTTACCTTAAGAAGCCAGGGAGAAAATCCACCCTGGCACAAGACTTGATATAATTCCATTACAATGTGTCAAAGAAGGAATCCAGGGCCGCCATGCCCTTACCATAAACCTGTAACGGAGAGATCGAAATGAAGTTGAAAAACATGAAATTGAATCTGAAACTCACGGGGGCATTCCTCCTGGTGGGGCTGACATCCATCATCATTCTGGGGTTGCTCACCATCAATGCCGCATCCGATGCCCTTTCCAAGGAAGCCTTCAACAAATTGGAAACCGTGCGACAGATTAAAAAATTCCAGATTGAATCCTTCTTTGCCGAACGCCTGGGGGATGTGGCCGTCATGGCAGCCAATCCCCATACCCGGGATGCGGCCCAGGCACTTTCCCAGGCATTTGACCAGGCCGGCGGCAGCAGCCAGGGCGCCTTCCGGGGATTGAACAACGGCCGTTTCCGGGCCCCGGACGAGTATCGCCGAATCCACGATTCATTTTATCCCTTCTTCGAACAATATGCCCAGGCCTATGGCTACTACGATATCTTCCTCATGGACCCCGACCACGGGGATACCTATTTCACCCTGAGCAAGGAATCCGACTTTGGCCAGCGGGCCGGTGCCATCCGGTCCGCCCTGGCCGATGTCTGGAAAATTGCTTCGGGCCAGAAGCGCCCGGCCCTTTCGGATACCAAACCCTATGCCCCCTCCAACGGCGCCCCGGCCCAGTTTGTGGCCGCACCGGTCATGTTCCAGGGCAAACCCGTGGCCGTCATTGCCTTCCAGATCTCCATCAAGGCCATCAACGCCATCATGCAGGAACGGTCGGGCATGGGTAAAACCGGGGAATCCTACCTCATCGGGCCGGACAAACTCATGCGTTCGGACTCCTTCCTGGATCCCCAAAATCGCACCGTGGTCGCCTCCTTTGCCAATCCCAACCAGGGCAGTGTCAACACCCACGCTGCCCAGGCCGCCCTGGCCGGCAGCGCCGATAAGGAAATCGTCATTGATTACAACGGCAATCCCGTACTGTCCGCCTATACCCCGGTGACCATCGGGGAGACCACCTGGGGACTCCTGGCGGAGATTGACCAGGCCGAAGCCTTCAGTGCCATCAAAAGCCTTTGGATCCGCACCGGGGCCATCATCCTGGCGGCGGCGGCCGTCATCTCCCTGATTTCATTCTTCATCTCCCGTTCCATTTCAAACCCCATTGTCCAAGGGGTGAACATGGCCCAGGCCATTGCCCGGGGGGACTTGACCCAGCGCCTGGACATCGACCAAAAGGACGAGGTGGGGATCCTGGCCCGGGCCCTCAATGACATGTCCGCCAACCTGCGCACCATGTTCGGGGATATTTCTTCGGGTACCCAGACCCTGACGGCCTCGGCCACGGAATTGTCCGCCGTGTCCGAACAGATTTCCACCAATTCGGAAGAGACCTCGGACCGTTCCACCACCGTGGCCGCAGCAGCCGAGGAAATGTCCGTGAACATGAATTCCGTGGCCGCGGCCACGGAACAGACCACGGTCAATATCCAAATGGTGGTTTCCGCAGCCGAAGAAATGTCGGCGACCATCAATGAAATTGCCGGCCAGACCGCCCGGGGCAGTGAAACCACGGCCCAGGCCGTGGAAAGTGCCGGACAGGTCTCCCGCCAGGTGGACGCCCTGGGCCAGGCCGCCGCCGAAATCAGCCGGGTCACCGATGCCATTGCGGAAATCAGTGAACAGACCAATCTTCTGGCCCTCAACGCCACCATTGAAGCGGCCCGGGCCGGGGATGCGGGCAAGGGATTTGCCGTGGTGGCCGGGGAAATCAAGGCCCTGGCCCTCCAGACCGCCGAAGCCACGGCGGAAATCAACGGCAAAATCAACGATGTTCAAAACACCACGGCGGAATCGGTGGATGCCATTGAATCCATTGTCGGAATCATCGGTGAAATCAATGAAATCGTCACCTCCGTGGCCACGGCCATTGAGGAGCAATCCGTCACCACCCGGGAGATTTCCAGCAATGTGAGCCAGGCCGCCTCCGGTGTGGGGGAAGTCAATGAAAGCGTAAGTCAGACCTCGGCCGTGGCCGGGGAGGTCACCCGGGACATATCCCAGGTCAGCGATGCCGCCGAGGAGATGAACCAGGGCAGCAGTCAGATTAATGTCTCTGCAATTGAATTGTCCAAACTGGCCGAAGAACTCAGCCGCATGGTGGGGCAGTTTAAGATTTAACTTGCTGGGGACACCGGGCCGTACCGGTGTCCCCGGATCCAAATCCCAGCGCCACGGCACGGTGGGGGCAGGCCCTCCGGCAGGCCAGGCACGAAATACACTCCCGGCTGTTGGGGGTTTCATTGATTTTCACCCCCATGGGGCAGACTGAATGACAGGCCCCGCAGTCCGTACACCGGTGGGAATCCAATTTCACACGCAACCAGCTCACCCCCTTGAACAGGGCATAAAAGGCCCCCAGGGGGCAGGCGGTGCGGCAGAATGGACGGCTGGACAGAATGGCCCAACCGGTAAAGCCGGCCAGGATCATCACCTTGAGCCCAAAAATCCATCCCAGATTGGCCCGCAATTCCGGCCGCATGAAAATCAGGGGCAACCCCGCCTCCAGGGTCCCCGCCGGGCAGACATAGGCACAAAACCAGGTCTTACCGCTGCCGGATTCATCCACGATGACCAGGGGCAAAACCACCACCATGGAGACCAATAAAATATATTTAAAATACCGCAACCCGGGCCAGATCCCGAACTTGGGGGAGGGGATTTTATGGAGCAACTCCTGGAAAAGGCCAAAGGGACAGGCCCAGCCGCAGATCATCCGCCCGAAGAATCCCCCCATGGCCCCCAGGCTTCCCACCACATAGAGCCCCACATGGAGTTGTCCGGTTTCCAGGGAAAGGCGGATGCCGGCGAATAGTTGCTGCAGGGCCCCCAGGGGGCAATAGGTGGTGGCGGCCGGGCATGAAAAACAATTCAACCCCGGGGAGCAGACCAATTTCATGGGCCCCCGGTAAATGCTCCGGGTAAAGGGGAAGAGCCAATACCCATTGGTCAAAAAAAGGAAGAGGGTCTGAACCCGTTTGCGCAGCCCCATCTACCCCCCCAGCCCCATGCAGGAAAGGCAAATCTGGGATGCCTGGGCCAGGACCCGGTCCCCCTCCCCCAAAACCCAGCCCCCCAGGGCCATGGCCAGGGAAAGGCCAATGATCACCAGGGGGATGAATTTTCCGGGGCCCTCGGATTTTTCGGAATTTCCCCGGTCCATCATTCCCGGACCAACTCCGCAATAAAAGCCACCGTGTCGGGATCATCCCATTCGGCACCCCCCAAAACCTTGTGACGGATCACCCCCTGTTTATCAATGATAAAGGTTTCCGGCAGTCCGGTGACCCCATAGGCCAGTCCGGCCAGTCCCTCATCATCGGGAAGCACGGGAAAGGTGAGCTTCTTTTGTTCCACCACAAAATCGGCCAGCTCGGGCTTGTCATTGCTCAGCAGGGCCAACATTTTAAACCCCTCACCGGGCATTTGGGCATGGAGGCGTTCCATGGAGGGCAACTCCTTTTGACAGGGGGGGCACCAGGTGGCCCAAAAATTGACAAACACCACCTGACCCCGCAATTGGGAAAGGGTCCAGCTTTTCCCCTGGCGATCCACCAGGGTGAAATCCGGGGCCGCGTCCCCCACCTGGGGGATCTGGCTGCTGGAACCGCAGCCCCCGGCCAGGAGGAGCAGGGAGAGAATAAGGCTCAAAAATAGGGTTTTCTTCATGGAGATGATCCTTTATGGGTGTTGAAAATGAAAGGGCAGGGCCCTGGGAAAGCTCCTAATATTTGTCACGGATTTCCGATTGAATCAACCGGTAAAGGTTTTTGGATCCAAAGGGTTCCAGGGGACGACCATTGACAAAAAAACCAGGGGTTTTGCGGACTTCCAGGGTTTTGGCATCGGCCAGATCCTGTTCAATGCGTTTGGCAATGGCCGGGCTTTCCATATCCTTCCGGAGGCGGTCCAAATCCAGGTCCAACCGGGAGAGCAGGGGCCAGACCTTTTCGGGCTGGGCCACATGGCCCCGGGTCCAGGCCCGCTGGTTTTCAAACAACAGGGCCAGGGTTTCCCAGTACATGCCCTGTTTCCTGGAGGCTTCCAGAATCTTTACAAAATAGTCCGCCCCTTTGTGAAAGGGGGCATAGCGGATCACCAATTTGATCTTTCCCTGGGCCTGGCCCATCCAGCCCTTGACCATGGGGGCAAACTGGGCACAGGTTTCACAGGCCGGATCCATGAATTCCACAATGGTTACCCGGGCATCGGGATTCCCCAACACCGGGGAATGGGGGCGGACAAAGACCGCCTCGTCGTTATTGGCAACAAAATTATACATCTGGGCCTTTTGGCCCTTGTAATAAAAAGCAGTGGCGGCGAAGACCGCAACCAGAGCCAGACAGGTGAGTGCAAAAATCTTATATTTCATGGGACCTCCGTTTTAAAATAATCAGGATGATGATCAGGGTTGAAAACCCGATGAGGGAAAGCATGGGAATGCTCAATACGCCAAAGAGTTCAATGTACTTTTCCGTGCAGGAGACCCCCTGGGTACAGGGTTGGAGTGCTGGGGGAATCACACCGGCGTAGAGCAGATTATGGTAAAGGGCAATGCACCAGCCAATGCCGGCCAGGGGCAGGGCATAGCGAACCACTCCCCGGTCAAAGGGGAAAAGGCCCACGGCCAGCACCACCACCAGGGGGAAAAGACAGATCCGCTGGTACCAGCAGAGGACACAGGGGGCAAAGTCCATGACATGGCTGAAAAAAATACTTCCCATGGCAGCCGCAGCCGCCAGAATCCAGGCCCCGAACAACAGGGCCCAATCCATGGATTCGGATGAATTGGATGGGGACATGAATATCCTCATTTCTAAAATAAATTCAATGGATAAGGGGGATGAACACAATGGGTGGAGGGGGAACGGAAAAGACCGTATCCCAAAATGCTAACAGAGGAAGGATTGAATCTGGGTATAAATGGGAATGGTCCTTGGCGGAGGGGGGTATCGATCCCGGGAAACCCGTGGCTCCCGGGCCGTAACCATCCATGCAGTCCCTCCCCCGGGGGCGGGGAAAAGGGTGGGATGATACAGGGATCGAGGCTGGTGGGATGCGGCGTCGGGTCCACAATTGCCCTGCCAACAACAATCCATGGACCGGGCCGTCCCCCCTCCGGGCCGGATGATTTCCGCGGCCCAGGGCCCGTTTCCAGGGGCAGAAGCCAGTGCAAGGGGGGTGGAAAATGGACAGGGAGATGGGACGCAATTGTCCGACCCCATCCCCAGCCCCCATAAAAGAAGGGCAATGAATCCAAATATGTAAAATCGACGATGCATCATTGGCCCCATTATCCCATCTTTCTTTCCCGTGTCAACCGGACTAAGATTACCAAAAAATAATCCTTTCCATTTGACCCGTTATTATGCAATATGGGCGACTTACCCCATGTGGGCAACCCCATTATTCCACCGGTGCGGGGGGCAGTTAATCCCATGCCGGCCATGTGAAAATATAACTATGATTCGTTTTACCCTGTTGCTGGCCCTGCTGGCCGCCTTCCCCCCCCTGGCCACCGATATGTACCTGCCGGCCATCCCCCGGCTCCAGGCCCTGTGGCACCAGCCGTTGGCCGTGGTCAACCTGACCCTGGTCTTCTTTTTCGTGGTCTATTGCGCCTCCCTGCTCATCCATGGTCCCCTGTCGGACCGATGGGGGCGGAAGCCCGTCCTCCTTTCCGGCATCGGCATCTATATCATGGGCTGCCTGCTCTGCGCCCTGTCCACATCGGTGGGTATGCTCATTGCCGCCCGGGTGATCCAGGCCCTGGGGGCGGCATCGGCATCGGCCATCTCCCTGGCCATGACCAAGGACCGGCTCAAGGGCAAGGAACGGGAAGTGGTCATGGGTTATGTCTCCGTGATCATGGCCCTGGCGCCCATGGCCGCTCCCATGGTGGGGAGTCTGATTTTAACATTTGCCGACTGGGAATGGATTTTCACGGCCCAGGCCCTGCTGGGGGCCATTTCCCTGGTGGGGGTGTGGATGACCCCGGAATCCCTGGCCCATCCCATCCAGGTTTCGGTGCGGACCCTGGCGGGCAACTATCTCAAGGTAATCTCCAACCGCCGGTTCATGGGGGTCACCCTTTGCACCTCCCTGGTGGGGCTCCCCTTTTTCGCCTTCATCGCCGCCTGCGCGACCATCTATATCCAGGAATTCGGTTTCTCCGAAACCCAATTTTCCCTCTTCTTCGGGGGAAATGCCCTGGCCTTCATGGCCGGAGCCATGTCCTGCACCCGATTCACCCGGTGCATGGAAAGCACGACTTTGGTTGCGGCGGGCTTTGCCGGAACAGCCCTGGGGGGCCTTCTCATGGTCCTCCCCCTGATCCCCGGCCCCTGGCGCCTCACCGGCCCCATGGCCCTGGTCTCATTTTTCCTGGGCCTCAGTCGCCCTCCGGCCAACAGCCTGGCCCTGGAGCAGGTGGAGGAACACGCCGGTGCCGCATCCTCCCTCCTGGTTTTTTCGTATTTTATCCTGGGTGCCGTGGCCATGGGGGGAATATCCCTGGTGGGACGGGGAAAAATAACACTCATCGGCAGCCTGGCCCTGGTCTCGGGCAGCCTGGTTTTCATAATCTGGAGGCGATTAATCCCCCAATTAAAGGGATAACCCCATCCTTGGCCGGCGAGCCCGGTTGCAATTTTAAGGGATCCCATCCAGGGTATGGCCAAGCACCCGCAATGTGTCCTAGGAAGCCCCCTCCAGCAATTCCTCATATTGGCAGATGGCATCCTCCAGCAGCCCCAGGAGATTTGCGCACTCTCCTGAATCGATCAAGAGTCCGGGCTTGAACTGGAGGACGGAGCGGTCAAATCCGGCGGGAAAGGCCCAGAGTCCGGTGTTGAAGCCACAGGCGGCCATGATGGCGCCCCCCTGGGAGTGGTTAAAAACCAGGCCGTGGACCAGCCCGCATTGGCGGACCTGGGTGAGGGCGGCATGGCGGCTCTGGATTCCCTTGAGTCCCCGGCCCAGCACCTTGGACATCTCCCCCACCTGGTCCAACACCCCCTCCCGGCCAATGATTTCCAACACCTTCAGCCCCACCCGGCAGCCCAACTCGGAGCCCCCGGCCGTGGATGAATACCCCCATCCATCCTCCCGGAGCCAGCCCCCGACCGCCCGTGACATGACGGCGGCGGCAATGGGATAGAGGCCTCCGGTGAGCCCCTTGCCCGTGACCAGCAGATCCGGTACCACCCCAAAGGTTTCACAGGCCCACATGCGACCGGTGCGGCCCAGGCCGGTCTGGACTTCGTCGGCAATGAATAGGCTGCCATGGCGTTCACACAGGGCCTTGACCCGGGGGTAATAATCGGCATCCGGCATGGGAAAGCCCTGGGTGGCCGGAATCATTTCGCAAAGAACCGCGGCAACATCCCCTCGGGCCAGGGCCGCTTCCAGGGCCGGGATATCGTTGAAGGGCACCCGGATGAATTCATCCCCAGGCCGGTCGGAGAGAAAGAAGGCAGCCTGGTCCCCGTACCCCGCCCGCAGGGCCAAACCGCCATGGCCGTGGTAGGCCCCGTCAAAGGAAATTATTTTACGTCGCCCCGTGGCATGGCGGGCCGTACGGATGCACACCTCCACCGCCTCGGAGCCCGAGGGGGAAAAAACAGCATACCCCATATCCCCGGGAATGCTCTGGATCAATGCCTCGGCCAATTGGGTCCGGGCCGGACTGACAAAGTGGTGATTCCCCATGTCCAATTCATCCAGCCCCCGTTTCAATTCTTCCACCAGTTCGGGATTCCGGTGGCCCAGGTTATAGACCCCGCCGTTGATGTGGACATCGAAGAGTTTTCGACCATCCATGTCCCAGAAATAATGGCCCTCCCGCCGTCCCATGACCGGCACGGTGCCCAATTGCCGGAACACATCCACCCGGTTGGGGCAGACATATTGCTCCGCCGCGTCAATCCAATCTTCCTTATTTCGTGTCATTGGCTTTTCCCTCCCTTGGGGTCACCGTTGAATGGTGCCGGGTAAAATATGGGGATACCTCTGGTGCAACAGGCGTGTCCGGACCCACCGATCCATTTTTCTCAGGCCTTCAAAAAATTGCCAGATGGCCTTGTCCCCCCGATAATATCGCCGCACGGCTTCGGGGGTAATGGGGGGATGCCCCCGGGGCAGGGCGGCATTGACCCGGGGAATGAACCTGGGGATGAGATGGGGGAGTTGTTCCTTATATAAATTGGCCAAAAGATCCACCATGTTCTTCCGGGGATGGTAATACCGATCCATGACCTCACGGGCCACCCCCGGTGGAACAGCCCATCGCAGCCAGGGGGGCAGAATGTTCAAAACAATGCGCCGGTCCAGTTGGTGGATGCCGTTGCAACGGATAAAGGGGGTTCCCGTATCCAGATAAACCAGGGTGTCATCTGCGGTGAGGGCCCAATTGGAGAGTTGCCCGTCCACGGCAATTTCCAGTCCGGGCCGGCGGCGCCGGTTAAAATCCCAGATTTTCCTGGAGGCCTCCAGGACCCGGTCCATGGTTTCCAGGGCCCGGCGTTGGTAAAGGGCGACATGGCGATGGCAAATGCCATGGCCGGGGATTTTTTCCTGACCGATGTAAAGGGTAACCGGACGGCGGGGCAGGGCCACCAGGGCCGTGCCCCAATGGGGAAGGTGAATGCCGGCCCGGGTGAGCCATTGGCAATAGTCCCGGTGGAGGCGTTGGTAGGCCCGGGCATCGCCAATGTTGGTAAAGAGGGGCATGCGTTTATAAATCCGATCCGGTTGCCCGTGAATCTCAAAAATGGCGGACATTTCGCCGTGGCCCACCACCCGGGCCCGGCTCCGGGATATGTCCATGGGGTCCAGCGCTAGCTCAAACCTGTGGAGCATCTTCGGGTCCAGATCCATACCATCCTCCGCATCCATGTGAAAGGGTCATTCATTTTTATCAAAATTCTAGGGATTTACAATCCCTTTTGCTTCATGTAGAAAAACTAATATGGGCAGATATTCACATCAAGGAGGTAAAGGTGATCAATCGTAATACCGTCAAAACCTTGGGGCTCAAGCCCAAGACCCGAAGCATGTGTTATGATCTGTACGTAAAAATCAATTCAGACGACGATTCTCCCGAGGCGATTCTGGAGAAAATTTCATTTTGCCAGGACGATGGGGAAGAACTCAACCGGATCTGGTGGGTACTCAATTATTATGCAGAACAAATGGATCCGGACCGGAACCTGCGGGCCATGGTGGAACACCACCTGGACCGCCTGGCCCAGGAACGGCACTACGTCGAGGAAGAGGCCGGTTAGGCCTTAAATTCAGATCCCGATTCCGGTTTAATGGTAATCGGAATCGTCCCCCGCCGCCCATATATCCACAATCTTCGTATTTCCGGGGTAATCCACGGTTTTATACCGGGTGATATTGGAAAGTTTCTGGGTAATCTGCCCGATGCGGGCGGCCTGGGATTTGATTGAGGCCAGGCGATCTTTATTGGATTCCTCATCCCCCATGAGCATGAGTTCCGCATATCCCAGGATGGTCTGCACGGGCTGGTTGATCTCATGGCAGACGGCACCGGCCATTTCAAGGACCCCCTGGAGCCGCTCCCGCTCATAGGTTTCCTTTTCCGCAGCCCGGCGCTGGGAAATGTCCGTCACCGTGGCAATGGTCCATGCCATGGGATCTTCGGCGCCGGTGCAATTCAATCGGATATGGGCGGGGAAAAGCCCCCGGTCCGACCGAACCAGATCCATTTCATAATCGGCCATACCCATCTCCACCAAGCTTTGTCGAATGAGAAGGCCGGCGGTTTCATAGTCTTCGGTATCCCGGTAAATCATGCGCACGTCCCGGTCCTGGAAATCCGACTTGTCGCCATAGCCGAAAAGCCGCACCATTTCCTGATTCACCCACTTAAAAATCCGATTCTGCACCAGGGCAATACCCATGGGAGAGGACTCCAGGATCTTTTCCAGCAACAGCTGCTGCTCGTTGATTTTTTCTTCGGAAGCCTTGCGCTCAATGGCCAGGGCCACGTGACGGGAAATGGCATTGACCAACTCCAAATCATCGGCCAGATAGGTATCCGGGGTCTCGTAATCCTTGAGTACCATGGCCCCAATGACCCGGTCCTTAACCATGAGTGGGACTCCCATCCAGACCTGGGGCACGGGGGCGCTGGTCTCGGGAAGCAGGCGTCGCACCTCCCGGCCATGGAAAATGAGGGGATTTTTTTCCTGGATGATCCGGTGGATCAATGTGTTTTTCCGCCCCGGGCTGGGGGCCGGCTGACGTTCATCCACATGGTAGGGGAATGAAATCACATCCAGGTAGGGATCGTAGAGGGCGATATAAAAACAATCCACCTTGAGTATTTTGCCCAGGCAAAGGTGAATCTCCCGGTAGAGTTCTTCCAGGTTCAGGGTTCGGCTCACTGCCTGGGCAATCTCGAACAAGACCTCGATGGTCTTCATGGGATCCCGCTCCCTGCAGTATTCCGATACCTTGGTCATATCTTTTCCTTCCCGTTACCATATTATATAAAAAAGCGCTGTATTATTTCACCATTCCCCCCATTAATCAAGGCATAAACCCGCCATTCCCAAGGCTTTACTCCCTTTTTCCCCGGGGCGGCCCATTCCCCTTGTGGCAGGGATGAATTCTATGTCATAATACCGCTTTAATTAATGGTTGAGGCCGAATCGGCCCGGGAAAGTTCCATGAAATCCTTTGAAAAAATCGCCCTGCTCTATGAAATCAGTGAAGCCCTGAACCAGCACATGGACATGAAAAAATCCCTGTTCAAGGTCCTCAGTGTCCTTTCGGACTCACTGAATCTGGTCCGGGGAATCATCTTCCTGAAAAACCGGGAAACCGGAGAAATCCGCATTGAAATCGCCCATGGAATTTCCGAAGAAATCACCCGCCAAATCAAATACCTGCCCGGGGAAGGCATCATCGGCAAGGTGGTGGAGTCGGGCAAACCCGCCCGGGTCCCCCGGATCAGTGAAGAACCCCTCTTCCTGGACAAAACCCACTCCCGCAATTTAAAGGACGGCCAGGAATACTCCTTCATCTGTGTACCCATCAAAAAGGGAAACAAGGTGGTGGGGGCCATCTCCGCCGACCGGATCTACGAGGGCAAGCAGGCCCTGGGCCATGGGGAAAAACTCCTCTCGGTGGTGGCCACCATGGTGGCCCACCACGTGATCAACATTGAAACCGTTCGCATTGAAAAAGAAGCCCTGAAAACGGAAAACCTCCGGTTGAAGTCGGAATTGGAAGACAAGTATAGCTTTTCCAACATCGTGGGCAACTCCAACAAGATGCGGGAGGTCCTCCAGATGATTTCCCAGGTCGCGGCCTCCTCGGCCACGGTGCTCATCCGGGGGGAAAGCGGCACGGGCAAGGAGCTG
>JAKSBM010000617.1 GCA_022361135.1 Desulfobacterales bacterium
CAAAGGCCAGAAGAATGGCGGCGATGGCAGCCCAGGTCATGATGGCCGGGTTAAATACCTTGGTCAGGGCCACGGCGCCGGTGACTTCGGAATAGGTGGTGTTGGGCGGTCCGCCCAGCATGGAGGCCAGGGAGGTGGCCACGCCATCCCCCAGCATGGTGTTCTGCACGCCGGGTTCCTTAAGGTAATCCTTGCCCGTTACGCCGGAGATGGCCATGACGTCGCCGAAATGTTCAATGGCCGGTGCAATGGCGATGGGAACAATGTAAAGGATGGCGGAAAGGTTCCATTCCGGTGCGGTGAAGCTGGGGACGGCAAACCAGGCCGCCTTGCCCACGGGGCTGAAGTCCACAAATCCCATGACCAGGGAGAGGACGTAGCCCACGGCAATGCCGCAGAGGATGGGGATGAGTTTCAGAATTCCCCGGCCCAGGATGGAGACCAGAACCGTGGTGCCCAGGGCGCAGAGGCTGATGATGAGGGCCTGGCTTTCCGGGAAAAGGGCCACGGCACCGTCGCCGGTTTTTCCCATGGCCATGTTAACGGCCACCGGGGCCAGGATAAGGCCGATAACCATGATCACCGGTCCGGTGACCACCGGGGGAAGTACCCGTTTAATGATTTCGCTGCCCTGCCATCTGACCAAAAAGCTCAGGAGGATGTATATAACACCGGCGGCGGCCAGGCCGCACATGGTGCCGGGGACGCCCCAGGTGTTCACCCCGTGGATGATGGGGGCGATGAAGGCAAAGGAAGAGGCCAGGAAAATGGGAACCTTTCCCTTGGTGATCACCTGGAAAATCAGGGTCCCGAGTCCGGCGGTAAACAGGGCCACATTGGGGTCCAGCCCTGTGAGCAGGGGGACAAGAACCAGGGCGCCGAAAGCCACAAAGAGCATCTGGGCACCCAGAAAACAATCTTTGACCTGGAAATTGTATTCAGTGGAAGAAGCATTGGAAGACGGCATATTAGATCCATTCCTTATGTCATTGGGTTGATATAAAAAGCCCGGTAAATCCAATTGGATTACCGGGCTGTGTCGGCGGTTTATTTGGTGCCGAAGATCTTGTCTCCGGCATCCCCCAGGCCGGGCAATATGTATCCCACATCGTTGAGGCAGTCATCAACGCTGGCGCAGTAGATGTCGATGTCCGGATGGGCTTCTTCAACCTTGGCAATGCCCTCGGGGGCGGCAACCAGGAAGAGACCCTTGATCTTTTTGCATCCAGCTTCCTTGAGGAGGTCGATGGTGGCGATGAGGGTGCCGCCGGTGGCCAGCATGGGATCCAGAATCAAAGCGGTTCTTTCTTCCAGCTTATTGGCGGTCTTTACATAGTATTGAACCGGTTTCAGGGATTCTTCGTCGCGGTAGAAACCCACAACGGAAACCTTGGCGGAGGGGATGAGGTCGAGAACACCGTCCATCATTCCCAGGCCCGCTCTCAGGATGGGGACGATGGTGATTTTTTTACCCTTAATGGCGTCCACTTCAACATCACCGGCCCAGCCTTCGATGGTCTTCTTTTCGGTATCAAAGTTCTTGGTGGCCTCATAGGTCAGCAGCCGGGCCACTTCAGAGGACAATTCCCTGAAATGTTTGGTGCTGATATTTTTTTCCCGCATGAGTCCCAGTTTATGTTTTATAAGAGGATGATCCTCCACGTAGACAGCCATGGCTACCTCCTGATTTTGCTTGAAAATATTATGGTGTTGCTGAATAAATATATCCCTCCATGTTTATTGGAATTTTTGAATTTCGTCAAGCAAATATCTCCGATTGATAAAAAAAACAGGGTCCACACCTGCGGCGTCTCCCCGGGAATGGAGTTGAATTTTATCCGGTTTTGTGCACAATAATCCCCATGAGTTCTTCCACCTATATGGAGGTGGCCGTCACCCTGCCCGTGGCCGGCCCCTTTACCTATGAAATTCCGTCTTCCCTGGCCAAGGATTGCCTGCCCGGCATGCGGGTTCTGGTCCCCTTTGGCCGCCGCCGGATCACCGGTTATATCCTGGGGCCGGTCCCCCAGCCCAAGGGATATAAAACCAAGAAAATCATCGAGGTCCTGGATGACCATCCCCTTTTTCCGGAATCGGAAAAAAAATTGTTTAAATGGGTGGCGGATTATTACCTCCACCCCCTGGGGGAGGTGATCAAAACCGCCCTGCCCGGGGGACTGGACCGCCGGGACGTCTCCCATGTATTCCTTACGGATTCCGGGCAGGCGGCCCTGGACGGGGGAGAGCTTGCACCGGGGGAAGCCTGGGTGGCCCACCAATTGGCCTCCCGGGAGAGCATGACCTTTAAACAATTGGCCGCGGCCGGGGAAAAGGCGGGTCACCCCTCGGTGAGAAGTCTGACCAAGCGCATGGAAAGCCAGGACCTGATCCGGATTTCCATGGTGCTGAAGCGGGAGGCGGCCTCGGCCCGCATGGAAAAATTCCTCTCCCCCGGCCCCATCCCCAGGGAGGGGAGCGACCTGCGCATGAGCCAGAAGCGGCGGCGAATTCTTGACCTGATCCAGGAACACCAATCCATGAGTCTGGCCCTACTCAAGGAGAGTGTGCCCACGGCCCCCAAGCTCATTAAACCCCTGGCCCAGGCCGGGTTGGTGGCCATCACGGAAAAACGGGTGTTCAGGGATCCTTTGGGGGACCCCGTGGATCCGGACACCCCGCCGGAGTTGACGCCGGAGCAGGCCGTGGTGGTGGAGCGGGTGGAATCGGATCGGGACAAGGGCTTTGTTCCCTATCTCCTCCACGGGGTGACCGGTTCGGGCAAGACCGAGGTCTATATGCGCCTGGCCGCCGAAGCCGTGGACCAGGGGAAAAACGCCATGATCCTGGTGCCGGAAATCGCCCTGATTTCCCAGACCGAACGCCGGTTCCGGGCCCGGTTCGGGGAGCGCATTGCCGTTTTGCATTCCATGCTCACCCATGGAGAGCGGCTGGATCAATGGCGACGGATCGGTCTGGGCAAGGTCCAGATCGTCATCGGCGCCCGGTCCGCCGTCTTTGCCCCCTTTGATTCCCTGGGCATGATCATCGTGGACGAGGAGCACGACGGCTCCTACAAACAGGAGAGCGGTTTGCGGTACAATGCCCGGGATTTGGCCGTGGTCCGGGCGAAAATGGAAAATTGTCCCGTGATCCTGGGGTCGGCCACCCCTTCCCTCCAGTCCTACCAGAATGTGGTGGCCAAGCGCTTTGAATTGTTGAGCCTGACCCGGCGGGTGAACAATAGTGCCCTGCCGGAAATCACCCTGGTGGACCTGAAAAAATACAAGGACGTCCGGGGATATGACCGGGTCATCACCCCGGAATTGGCCCGGGCCATCCGGGCCTGCCTGGAATCCGGGAACCAGGCATTGATTTTCCTCAACCGCAGGGGATTTTCCACCTACCCGGCCTGCAAATCCTGCGAAACCCCCATAAAATGCCGGTTCTGCGACGTGACCATGACCCTCCACAGGAGCCAGGACCATTATCGCTGCCACCTCTGCGGATTCTGCCTCCCCCTGTCGGCCCAATGTCCGGAATGCGGGGGAAAGAAGATCCAGCACTATGGTTTCGGCACGGAAAAGATCGAGACCCTGCTCAAGGGGATGTTTCCCGATGCCCGCCTGGCCCGGATGGATCAGGATTCCACGGCAAAGAAAGGGGAATCCTTGAAATTACTCAAGGCCATCCGGAACCGCACCGTGGACATCATCGTGGGTACCCAGATGCTGGCCAAGGGCCATGATTTTCCCTCCATTACCCTGGTGGGGGTGATTTGTGCGGATTTGTCCTTGAATCTGCCCGATTTCCGGGCCGGGGAGCGGACCTTTCAATTGCTGGCCCAGGTGGCGGGACGGGCGGGAAGGGGGGCGAAACCTGGCCGGGTCATTATGCAGACCTATACACCAGATCATTTTACCATTGAGGCCTCGGTTCACCAGGACCACATGGAATTTTTCAACCAGGAAGCCCCCTTTAGAAAAGCGTTGGGCTACCCGCCGTTTACCCGGATGATCCAATTGAAGATCTCGGGCAAGGTGGAGCAGAAGGTGGCAGACCACGCCCAGCGGTTGGCCGATGTCATGAAACAGCTCATGGCCGATGATGCATCGGATATCCCCGTGGATGTGCTGGGGCCCATTGAGGCCTCCATTGCCAGGATTTCGGACCGTTTCCGGTGGCAGATTCTCCTGAAGAGTCCCTCTGCCGGCCGGCTTAAGGAATTGGTCCAGGGCGCCTTGGCCCATGCCGATATCAAAGGGGTGCGCCACAGCCGCATTGCCGTGGATGTGGATCCCTATTCCCTGCTATAGATCGGATACCCATTTGTGCGGGGGGATTTAAGCGGGATAATGTCGGACAGCTCCCCGTTTCAGATCCTTTGCCCTTGCATGGCGGGAAGGATATCGTCCCCTGGGCCAATGGCCCAGGCCGATCCATCCCGTAATCCATCGGGGGCCGGAGTCGGCACCGGGGAGAGAAGATAGGGGCCCAGGGCGTCTGCCCGGTCGCAATGGGGAAACCTAGCCGTGAGGTAGCGACCGTGACAGGCCTGGACCCGTACCTTTCGTTTCACAATGGATTGCTTTGGATCATCCAGGACAAATTCCAGATTTAGGGCGCAGCCGGGGAGGATGGAATGGTCCTGGCATGTCTTCAGGGTTATGCCGTGTTCGTTGACCTTGAGAACGGTCATTTTTCCGGACTTGGGGGCGGGACCGGTATGACGGAAGGTACCGGCAAGTCCTTTACCTTTACAGGGACGGGGATCAAATTGCTTTTCCAGGATGGCCCGGTCGTGGCGGCCGCAGCCACAATGATACCGGATGGGGTTATAGCGCTTGGGCAAGGCATATCCGGCCAATAATAACAGGTGGGTTTCCTTACAATGGGGGCATGTGAGAGACGCGGTCTCCAAGCCATCTACTGAAATTTTTTGATCCATTGCAATCTCCTCGTGAATCTTGAACGATACTGTGAAGCAATACAGGTTCCGTGCCAGATAAATTAAAAAAATGTGTAAAAATATTCCTTAATATGTCCTAAAGGACAGGGATTTCTGGACTTTCAGGCCGGAATCCCTGAAAAATTTTCCCACTGCCATTGAATGAAAACTGAAAACTCATTGAAAAGGGTGGTGGTATTTCCGATAATAAACCGGTTGGACACAAGAACGTGACGTTATTTCATTGAGTTGATGTTGTATTTAGTGGAAATGGCGAAATAACATTATGGGAAGGATGGCCATGGGTTATCAGGATTTAGAATGGGCCGGGACATTGGATCCCGCCGACCTTCAGAAGAAATTTTTAAACGCCCTGTTGAAAATTCAGAATGTTCACCGGGGGTCGGTCTGGATCAAACGGGACAATGCCTATGTCTGCGTGGAGGCCGCCGGCAATGAAAGTGATCACATCAAAGGGGTTTCCCTGGATGTGAATCATCCCTCCATTGTGGGCTGGGTCATTGAAAATAAAAAAATGACCATTGCGGACACGGAAAGTGATCGCCGCCATTATCGGGAGGTGGAGGACAGTCTGGTGGTGAAGAGCAGCCAGATCCTCTGTTTTCCCCTGTTTCTGGGGGACTCCGAGGTCTACGGAGCCGTCCAGATCATTGATACCTCGGCCGATAAAACCAATCTTAATTTGGACCGGGAATACCTGGAGCAGCTCCAGAACCTGGTGGACATCTGCTCCATGGGCATGAGCAGTGTCATCCTTTATACCCGGGAGCGGGACCGGGCCCAGCGCCTCTCCTCGGCCCTGTCAAAGATTCGCAATACCGATCCCATCATTGGCCAGAGCCCCAGCTTCAGGACGAGTCTGGATCTGATCAATTCCTATGCGGGAACGGATTTCCACGTCCTCATCACCGGGGACAGCGGCACGGGCAAGGAGCTCATGGCAGAACGCCTCCATCGCCTCAGCCACCGGGCGGATAAACCTTTCCTGGTCCAGAATTGTTCGGCCATTCCGGAAACCCTGCTGGAGAGTGAATTGTTCGGCTATGTTAAGGGGGCCTTCACCGGTGCCACCCGGAACAAGGCGGGCCTCTTTGAAGCCGCGGACGGGGGAACGGTTTTTTTGGATGAAATCGGGGATATGCCCCTGAATACCCAGGCCGGCCTGCTCCGGGTCCTCCAGAAAAATGAGATCAAGCCCGTGGGCTCCACCACGGTGAAGCATGTGGACGTTCGCATCGTGGCTGGCACCAACCG
>JAKSBM010000098.1 GCA_022361135.1 Desulfobacterales bacterium
TCCAGCAGAACGCCCAGCTTGGAACCGGTGTGAATGTAAGAGTAAATCAAGCCTTCGGAGGTGGAACGACCGGCACGTTTGGCCGCCTTGGCCAGGCCTTTTTTTCTCAGCTCTTCGATCGCTTTTTCTACATTGCCATCGGAATCTGCCAGGGCCCGTTTGCAATCCATCATGCCGGAACCTGTAGCCTGGCGAAGCTCTTTTACCATTGCTGCGGTAATTTCAGCCATTGTGTATTACTCCTTATATTCGTTATTCAGTCTATTCTGCAGTTTCTTCAGCGGCTGCGGTCTTGCGCTTGATCTTTTCAACAACCGGTCCGTCGGTTCCGTCGGAAACCACTTCGATTCCAACTTTCTGACTTTTCTTGTCACCGGCTTTGGCGTCTTTTCCACCTTCTTTGTCGGATTCAGCACGCTGTTTTTCTTCGTAAATCTGACGGCCTTCAACGCAGGCATCGGCGATGCGGGAAGCAAACAGACGGATGGAACGGATGGCGTCGTCGTTACCGGGGATAACGTAATCGATGCTATCGGGATCGCAGTTGGTATCCACAACGGAAACAACGGGGATGCCCAGACGTTTGGCTTCTTTAACCGCAATGGCTTCGTTCTTGGGGTCAATGATGAACAAAGCACCGGGCAGCTTTTTCATGTTGGAAATACCACCAATGGCGAATTCAAGTTTGCCCTTTTCTTTGAGCATCTTGGCCTGTTCTTTTTTGGGATAGTTTTCCAGGGTGCCGTCGTTTTCAATGGAGTTCAGGAAGTGAAAACGGGAAATGTTGTTTTTAATGGTCTGGAAGTTGGTCAACATACCACCCAGCCATCTGTTTTCAACATAGAACTGTTCCGCACGGTTGGCTTCTTCGTAAATGGCTTCGGAAGCCTGCTTTTTGGTACCGACGAAAAGAATGTCCTTACCTTCTGCGGCGATGCCTTTGATGAAATCGTGGGCGTCTTTGAACAGTTTCACGGTCTGCTGAAGGTCAATGATGTAAATCCCGTTTCTGGCTCCGAAGATGTACTTCTTCATTTTCGGGTTCCAGCGTTTGGTCTGATGTCCGAAGTGGACACCGGCTTCCAGAAGTTCTCTAATGGTAATGTAAGCCATTTCTACTCCAAAATTAATTAATATGGTTTTGTCGTTCACCCGCTTCATCCCTGAAAATCGACTTTTCTCAAAGCACCGGATTCCAGGTCCACGGATGTGTAAATTAGTTATACAAAAAAATCCTAATGTTTATATCAGATACGGCGGGGTTTTTCAATTATTTTTTAAGGCAGACCACTCGATCGTGGCCGGCCAGGTCCGTGAAAAAGACCGGTGGATCAAAGCCGCCCAGGGACTGAACCAGAGTGGTCATCCCCGGTTTTTGATCAAAGCCCATTTCCATGAGCAGATGCCCCCCCGGCTTCAAACAATGTCGGGCGGCATCTATAATCAGGCGATAGCAATCAAACCCATCCTCTCCACCGTCCAGGGCCAACCGGGGTTCAAACTCCCGGATATCAACGGCCAGATCCTGGATATCACGGGTGGGGATATAGGGAGGATTGGACAAAATCAGGTCAAAGATGGGTTCGGGTCGAACCGCAGTGAGCCAGGAGGACTGAAAGAAGTGGACAGGACTGTCCAAAAGGTCTTCTGCATTCCCCCGGGCGGTTTCCAGGGCCAAATCCGAAATATCGCAGGCAAAATAACGATGATCCGGGCAGGCTTTGGCCAGGGAAACAATCAATGCCCCGGAGCCCACGCCCAGTTCAAGCACCCGCAAGCCCTCCCCGCCCTTGAGCAGGGAAAGGGACTCCTCCAGGAGCAACTCCGTGTCCGGCCGGGGGATCAACACCCCGGGTTTCACAGCGAAATCAAGCTCGTAAAAGCCCTTTTCGCCGGTGATATAGGCCACGGGTTCCCCCTGGCGTCTACGCTGGATCAGGGATTTAAACCCGGCAAGTTCTTCCTTTTCCAAAGGACGATCATGCTGGAGATACAAATCCAGACGCTGGATGCCCAGGCAATGTCCCAGAAGGATCTCGGCGGTCAGCCGGGGGCTGTCCACGCCATGTTCCTTAAAATAGGATTCGGTCCAGGTGAGGAGCTTGAGAATATTCCAATCCATGGCAACGGATCCCCGGGGGGATCAGCGGGTCTCCTTCAATGCTTCGGCCTGGTAATGGGTTTTCAGCTCATCAATGATGGCCTGGATATCCCCTTCCATGATGGAATCCAGCTTATAGAGGGTCAGGCCGATGCGATGATCGGTCATACGCCCCTGGGGATAATTATAGGTCCGGATTCGACCGGAACGATCCCCGGTTCCCACCTGCCCCTTACGGTCGGCCGCACGCTTGGCTTCCTCTTCCTGAATTTTGGCGTCCAGGATGCGGGCCTTGAGTACGGACAGGGCCTTGGCCTTGTTTTTATGCTGGGATTTTTCATCCTGGCAGGTGGCCACAACCCCGGTGGGGACATGGGTGATGCGAACGGCGGAATCGGTGGTGTTAACCGACTGACCGCCCGGGCCGGAAGACCGGAACACGTCGATTTTCAAATCCGCAGGATTCA
>JAKSBM010000724.1 GCA_022361135.1 Desulfobacterales bacterium
AGAGTTGGGAAAGCCTATGACGGGGTGGAAGCCATGGACAAGATCAAGGAAGAAAGACCTGATTTGGTTATCCTTGACGTCATGATGCCCCGGAAGAATGGCTGGGATGTTTGCGAAGACATTAAAAATGACGACGCCCTGAAAGATATCGCCGTGGTACTTTTGACCGCGGTTGCCGATTCCGTGAAAACCACAAGCTATACCCACCATGATGGGAAAACCACCCTGGCGGATGACTACATCCCCAAACCGGTGGACCTGGACGAACTCATGGGAATTGTGGGTGAGCATTGTTAATGGTACGGCTCTTTTGTTCCCTGTAAAATCAGGACTCTGCTGATGTAACTCAATGGCGGGAGCCTTCCTTGTGAAGCTCCCGCCATTTTGATTTAACCATATTCCCCCGATCGGACTGCCATGACCCTGATTTCCCTGAACGGAATCCGGCTGAGTCGAGATCTGGTGATGGTGAAGGCAACCCATGGAGGCCACCTCCATGACACGCCTTTTTTCCGTACCCTGGCCGACCAGCGCATCAACATGGTTAACGTGGGAGGACACACATTCGAATCTGGTTTTTTCTTTGCCTGCTGCCTGGAACCGGAGACCAGGGCACAGCACTCTCTTTTCGACACCGCTCCGGACCTGTCTTATCCCGTATCTTTAATTTCCCTTTATCCCCACGGTGAGGATGGGCGGGTTCCCCTGCTTGCCCTCGATACCCTGGGGGAAAATGACATTCCCCTCCACCATATGACCTCGTCCCATGCCGTGGTCAGCCTGGTGATCCCGACAGAAGCGGTTCACGCCTTTATTTCCGCCCTGGAAAAACGGGTTTCCCTGCCCGATTCCCACACCCCCTACGTCCAGGAGGTGGAGATGGACATCGGCCCCATTCTGCGCAAATACCCGGAAACCCGGTCCGCCTATGTGGAAGAAAAGATAAAGACCTACGGGATCCAGCTCATGGAGGATCTCTCCATGGTTCAATGGGAGGGCGGCCCTTTAACGGATCCCTCCAGAGACGGCTGCCATGCCATGGACCAATCCCTTGACACGGCATCCAAGGACAATGGGTTTGTCTTTGTCTCAGTGCTGGGGGAGGGGCAAGGGATTTATATTGGGCGGAATGCCTTGCCCCATGGCACTGCGGTGGATTTCATCCGTTTCCACGGCCCCCATTTCGGGGATCGCTTCCGCATTCTCCAGACCGCCGTGGACTGTCTGGGGAAAGCCAAAATCCATCCCCTCTGCCTGGGCTGCACCGGGGCCAGCCTGGCCTTTGCCTTTGCCAAGGGAAGGGGCAGGGCTGCACAAATTGCACTGGAAAAAGGATTTGAGGCCCCATGAACACCATGGACGAATTCAAGGCCCAGGAAGAGCAATGGCGCCACCGGATCTTCGACGCCCTCTCCTTTCCCAGTGTGATTATTACCCCGGATCACACCATTGTGGGCGCCAATAAAAAATTCTACACCACCTTTGGCCTTTCCCAGGTTGATATCCTGGGCAAAAAATGTTTCCACACCTTTTTGTACAAAGACACCCCCTGTGAGACCGATGATTGCCCCATTTCCAAGGTGGTCCGGGAAAAGGTCAGCCATTCCTATACCCTGAAGCACCACTATAAATGGGAGGAACGGTTTTTTTCCCCCATTCTGGATGACCAGGGCCAGGTGGCCTACGTGATTTCCTCCCTGCGGGACATCACCCGGACCAAGTCCCTGGAAAACCAGCTCATGGGGGTGAAGGAATTCATTTCCCGGGTGATCCATTCCTCGGCCTCGGCCATTGTGGCCGCAGATCGCAACGGTCGCATCGAATTGATGAATTCCGTGGCCAAGGAGCTGTTTGCCGGCAGCTTCGGCCGGGGGGAACCCTTTATCCGCACCGAGGATCTCTACCCGCCGGGCAAGGCCCGGGAGGTCATGCGCATGCTCCGGGACGAGGATTTCGGGGGCCGGGGAAAATTGCTTTTGCCCCGGACCACCATCCTCAATGCCCTTGGGGAGGAAATCCAGGTGGAGATGTCCGCCGCCATCGTCTATGATGAGCTGGGCAATGAATCGGCCACCATGGCCATTTACAATGACCTGAAGAGTAAAAATCGCATTGAGAAGGAGTTGAAGCTGGCCCAAAAGCGGCTGGCCCAATCGGAGAAAATGGCCTCCCTGGGCCAACTGGCCGCCGGGGTGGCCCATGAGATCAACAATCCGCTGACCGGGGTGCTTTTTTACGCCAGCCTTCTTTTGGAACGCAGGGATCTGGATGCCCATGCCCGGGAGGATTTAAGCTATATCATTGAAGATGCGGAACGGTGCAAAAACATCGTCAAAAGCCTGTTGGTCTACAGCCGCAGCACCGATTCAAAGAAGCACATCCTGCCGGTGAACGAGGTGGTGGAAACCGGGCTGAAGCTGGTCCGGGACCAGAAAAAGTTCAGAAACATTAAAATCCAGCGCCACCTCTCCCCCGAGATGATGCTCATCAACGCAGATACGGCCAAGCTGAACCAGGTCCTCATCAACCTGGTCATCAATGCGGCCGATGCCATGGAGGGCAGCGGGACCATCAGCATTTACACCTACCGGGACAAGGTGCGCAAAACCGTTTTTCTGGAGATCAAGGATACGGGGCAGGGCATTGCCCGCCAGGATCTGTCCCGGATCTTCGACCCCTTTTTCACCACCAAGCCCGCCGGCAAAAGCACGGGGCTGGGCTTGAGCATTGTGTACGGCATCATTGAAGAGCACGAGGGCCGGATCAGCGTGAAGCAGACCGGCAAAAAGGGAACCACCTTTGTCATTGAACTTCCCTTGTTTTTACCCCAGGATGAAGGCCTCGGCCTTTGTCCGGCCAAAACCCCATAGAGATGATAGGAACCATGTTGGAACTGAAATCGAATTCCCCCGAGGCCACGGACCTGCTCAGCCAGAGTATTCAGAATATCTTCTTTAAACCCCGGGTTTTGATTGTGGATGACGAGGATCGCATTCGCTCGGCCTGCACCCGCCTTTTAAACGATGAAGGCTGCGATGTGGCCGAGGCGGACAACGGCATCAAAGGCCTGAAAATGATCGAGGAGGAGCATTTTGACATTGTGCTTCTGGATTTGATGATGCCCGGGCTTTCCGGGCTGGAGGTCCTTTCCGATGTCAAATCCCGCCATCCCGATACCGTGATCATTGTCATCACCGGCTATGCCACCCTGGAGCATTCCATTGAAAGCATGAAGCGCGGCGCCTTTGATTTCCTGGCCAAGCCCTTTGCCCCCCAGGACCTGCGGGTGGTGATTTCCAAGGCCATTGAATTCATCCGCACCCTCCAGGACATTGCCAGTGAAAAATCCCGCATGCGGGTGATGATCAACACCCTGAGGGACGGGGTGTTGACCACGGACCACCAGAAACGCATCGCCCTGGCCAACCCGGCATTTTTGCGCATGATGGGATCCCCCAAGCGGTCGGTGATCGGCCATGAAATGGGGGAGGTGATCCCCGACGCCAAGATCGTGGACATGATTGACCAGGCCATGTCCCAGGGGCCGGATCAATATGCCGAACTCACCGAGGAGTTTGAGCTGGCAGGTTTGGACTGTGTGGAGCCGGTGACCATCGGGGTGCGCTGCATCCCCTTCCGGGACCGGCTCAAGCGTTGTTTGGGAGCCGTTACGGTCTTCCACGACATCACCCAGCGGAAAAAGGTGGAGGCCATGAAATCGGAGTTTGTCTCCATGGTGGCCCATGAAATCAAAAGCCCCCTGAATTCCATTCTCATGCAGCTCAAGGTGGTCCTGGACGGCCTGGCCGGGGAACTCACCCCCAAGCAGCAGGAGATTCTATCCCGCAGTTCGGACAAGCTCACCTCCCTGACCGAATTGGCCACGGAACTTCTGGATTTATCCAAGATTGAATCCGGCCTCATCAACCAGGAGCGGGAAACCCTGGACCTGGGGGAACTCATCAACGCCCAGGTGGGTTTTTACCGGAACCAGGCCGATGCCAAGTCCATCCACCTTAATGCACTGCCGTCCCCCCAGGGCATTGCCATCATGGCCAATCGGACCAACATGGAGGAGGTCCTGTCCAATCTGATTTCCAATGCCATTCGATACACCCCCAACAATGGAAGCATCGATGTCTGGGCCGAGGAGGAAAACGGCAATGCCCTGGTCCATGTGCGGGATACGGGGTTGGGGATTCCCGAATCCGAGATGGATCATATTTTCGATCGGTTTTTCCGGGTGAAAAATGAAAAAACCCGGTTTATCAACGGCACGGGCCTGGGGTTGACCATTGTGAAAAAGATCGTGGCGGCCCACCATGGTCGAATTCATGTGGAAAGCCGCCTGGATAAAGGCAGTTGCTTTACGGTGACCCTGCCCAAATCCAGCCTGGAAACGGTATAGGAATTCCGTTTTTTCCTTGTTATTCCGTCCAAAAAAACATATTCATTTGGGGAATCTGAAAAACCAAAGGGACGACCAGGGTGGTAATCGAAAAACAACAAAGACATATGAGTGATCTGGGACGGGACGACCGGGGCATCCGGGAAATCAACCGGCTGCTGGTGCGCTCCGAAGACCAGGCTGCATTGATCCGGGGCACCTGCCGGATCCTCACCGATAAGCGGGGGTACACCAATACCTGGATCGGGCTTCTGGACGACCAGGGCAAGGTCAGTGAGTTGGTGGACGCCGACAATCGGGTGGAACCCCTGGGCACCTCCATGATCCAGGAAAACCTGATCCAGGGGATTCTGGATATCCTTTTCCTTTCCGGCACCCACAAAGACGGCCACCCCATCCAGGGCTGCCATTTCTGCCTGCCCCCTTCTCCGGGGCGCCGGGGTGCCGGTCTGGCCGTGCGGCTGGCCTTCAAGGGCCATGTCTACGGTTTCATTTCCGTGGCACTGAAGGGGCAATTGTCCCAGTCCGGCCCGGAACGGGAATTCCTCCAGGAAATTGCCGACATCATGGGGGCGGCCCTGCACCGGTTTAACCTGGAGCATCGCAGCGTGGGGGATGATCCCCTGGAAGCCCTCATGGCCCTTTCCTTGAACCAGATCATCATCATCCAGGACGACCAGGTGGTCTATAAGAATTCCGGCCTGCGCCGGGTCCATTCCCTCATGGCCGATACCTTTGATCCCCCGGACTTCAACAATGTGTTTGAGGATGACCGGGAGGGCATTGTTAGGGCCTACCAGGGCTTGACCCAGGGATGGATTCCCCGGTTGGAAACCAGTTTTCGATATTACCCCAAGGGATTTGAGCCCGAGGAGTCCCGGCTGCGCTGGGCTTTGATTTCCGCCGGTCCCATCCAGTACAAGGGTCGGGATGCCCTGGCCGCCAATGTCATGGACATCACCGATTCCAAGGAGATTCAGAATTTCCTGCGCATCCAGGATAAGATGGCCTCCCTGGGCCGGGTCACCGCCGGCATTGCCCATGAAATTCGAAATCCACTCTCGGGCATCTACATCTACCTCAAGAGTTTGAAGAATATTTACAATGAAATGGGGGATGTCACCCGGGTGGTCTCCATCATCGACAAGATGGAAATGGCCTCGGAAAAGATCGAATCCATCATCAAACGGGTCATGGATTTTTCCCGCCCCGGCCAGCCCCAGTTCATCAAGGCCAACCTCAATGCCTACATCAATGAGGTGACCCAGCTCACCGCCGTGACCCTGCGCAAACGGGGAATCAAATTCCTCAAGGATCTGGACCCCACCGTGCCCGAATGCCGGGTGGAACCCCAGCTCATTGAGCAGGTTATCCTCAACCTGGTGACCAATGCGGCCGAGGCCCTCAAGGACCACGACGGGGAAAAGTGCATCTTCCTTACCACGGCCCGGGGGGAGGACTACATGGAAATCTGCATCACCGATACCGGCCCGGGTATCCCCGATTCCAAGCGTTCCCGGATTTTTGATCCCTTCTACACCACCAAGGCCAATTCCTCGGGCATCGGTTTGAGCATCAGCCACCGGATCATCGTGGACCACGGCGGTTCACTGGAGCTGGATTCCGCCCCGGGCAAGGGGGCCAAGTTCACCGTCCGAATCCCCTTTGAACGCCCCGCCGACCTTTAGAGAAAACAGAGGATAAGTGATGACCCCCTATTCCATCGCCATTGTGGACGACGAAGAAATCATCCGTGATTCCCTGGAAACCATCCTCCAGGATACCTACGACATCTCCCTGTATCCCGATGCGGAAAGCTTTTTATCCTCCCTGGTCCACACCAGTCCGGATGTGGTCCTCATGGACATTGGCTTGCCCGTGATGAGCGGCATCGAAGCCCTGGGCCTGGTCAAGGATATGAATCCGGGGCTGCCCGTGATCATGATCACCGCCTTTGAGGATATCCACATGGTGATCCAGTCCATGAAGTCCGGTGCCTTTGATTATATCCTCAAGCCCATTAATCCCGATATCCTTACCCTGACTTTGCAAAAGGCCGTCCAGTCCATTGCCCTGGTCAAGGAGGTGCGCCGGCTCCAGGAAAAGTATCTCAGGGAGAACGAGCCCTGTTTCATCGGGGAGAGCAAAAACATCGAAAACATCATGGACTTCGTGAACATGGTGGCCAAGAGCCCGGACACCCCCATCATGATTTGGGGCGAGACCGGCACGGGCAAGGAGTTGATCGCCCGGGCCATCCATGCCCGCAGCCCCAATTTCCAGGGCCATCTGGTGGCGGTGAATTGTTCGGCCTTCCCGGAAGAGCTTTTGGAATCGGAATTGTTCGGGTATGAGCCCGGTGCCTTTTCCGGGGCCCAGACCCAGGGAAAACGGGGCTTCATCGAAGAGGCCGACGGGGGAACCCTCTTTCTGGACGAGGTGGCCGACCTCAGCCTGGCCGGCCAGGCCAAATTGCTCCGTTTTCTGGAAAGCGGGGAGTTTTACAAGGTGGGCGGCACCCGGAAATACACGGTGAAAACCCGGGTGGTCTCGGCCACCAACAAGGATCTGGAACAATTGATCCAGGAGGAGAAATTTCGAAAGGATCTCTACTTCCGCCTCTGCGTGGTCAAGGCGGAGATCCCGTCACTGAACCAGCGGCCCGACGACATCATTCCCCTGGCCAAGCATTTTCTCCACGAGTTCAACCGGAAGTTTGGTAAATCCCTGGAGGGCTTTTCCCCCAATGCCATGTCCCGGCTCAAGGCACACTCCTTCACCGGCAATGTCCGGGAGTTGAAAAATATCGTGGAACGGGCCGTGTTGGTGGCCCAGGGGGATCAGGTGGGAAGATCGGAACTGGGACTCTGCGTGGATCTGGTCCCCCCCGGCCCCATGGAAATGCCCCGGGAGAACAGCGGTTTTCCCAGGGAACTCCCCGGTGAAGGGGTCCATTTGGATGAAATCCTTTCCGACCTGGAACGGCGGTACATGGCCCTGGCCCTGGAACAGTCCAAGGGGAACGAAAGCCGGGCCGCCAAGCTTTTGAATATGAACCACCACACCTTCCGCTACCGCTGGAAAAAGAAGCAATAGCGGCCTAAAAAAGCGGGCAGTCCTTTTATGAACGGATTTCCCCGGTTGCAGCCATCTAAAATGATTTAAATCATGGGTTGCAACCGGGGTTTTTTAT
>JAKSBM010000817.1 GCA_022361135.1 Desulfobacterales bacterium
TGGTAGCGAAACAGAAAATATCCCGTGGATCGAAAGCTGGTGATACAAAAGCAGAGGGGGTAGACCAAAACCCAGGCCAGGCAGACCCCTTCTTTCCCCCAGAAACAGCCAATCCCAAATGCAGGCACCATGATAAAAAGGGGAACCAGGGAATTGATAAAGGTGACATCGGCCCGCTTTATCCCCCTGAGGGCCGAAATGAAAATACCACTGACCATGCGCAGGGGTATAATGAGGCTGATCATCATCAGGGGAAGCACCGAGGGCACCCATTTTTCCCCCAAAACAAAGGGAACCAGATCCCCGGAGACCACGGAAATCCCCCAGAATGCAGGAAAGGCCACCAGGGAAATCATGGATATCCCCTTGAGCAGGGCACGGGCCACGGCATCCTCCCGGCCCTGGATCCTGGAAAACGCGGGAAAGACCACCTGGTTGACGATGGGCATGATTTTGTCCGAAAGCAGACCGGCCAGGTGTTTCCCCACGGAATAAAACCCCAGGATTTCCTTTCCCAGAATCTTGCCAATGATGAGAACATCGGCCTGGGAATAAAAATACCAAATCACCTTTTCCAAGGTGATCAATCCGCCAAAATGGACCGAGGATTTCATCCCCTTGAAATCAAAGCTGGGAAGGCAACGTTGGGGACGCAGGAAATTATACCCCAGCGTCCGAACGCCGATGAGCACAAGAACGGCCCAGACCAGGGACCATACCCCATGGTGGTGATATGCCAGATAAAGGCTGACCCCGCCGGCCAAAAGGTTGGCACAAAGGTCTACCAGGGATTTTTCACGGAAGGCCAATTCCCTGTCCATGAGGGCCTGGGGAACAATGAGAAAGGAAGTCACCACAAACTCAAGGGCCAGGACTCGAAGGATGGGAATCAGCTGGGGTTCACCAAAAAAAAGGCCGATGAGGGGAGCGGCCAGCTCCAGAAGACAAAACAAGGTCAGGTTGATCACCAGGGTGATCCCAAAGACCTGGCGGATTAATTGCCCGGAAAGCTCTTTGGCCTGGATCAACACCGCCCCCATGCCCATCTCATTGAACAGGGCCAGGATCACAACAAAGGAAGAGGCCATGGCCATCAGGCCATAATCAGACGGGGCCAACAGGCGGATCACCCAGAAACTGATTCCCCAATTGATGAGCTGTCCCATGAATTTGGCAGCCGCCAGCCACTTGAACCCGGCCAGGACCTGGGTGCGTAGATCCGCCTCCGGAGATGATTTCACAGCCTTGGACATGGCCTAGGCCTGCCCCGACTGCCGGTGGCTGGAACAAAGCGCCCCAAGGTGGCTGCGCATGGTGCGGCACAATGCCCGGTTCTCATAGGCCTCAATGGCCAGCCCATCCATTTCATTGAGCTGCCCCTTTTCCCAGAGGTCAATGAGTTCCAACAGACCGGCTTTGATCCCCTCCACATGGTTTTCCACCACCCGGCCCATGCCGGTCTCCCGGACAACTCGGGCCGTGGCGCCGTTGGCTTCGGTGATGGCCAGAACCGGGCGGCCCGCGGGCATGGCATCGTATAATTTCCGTGGGACCTGGAGGGGAAAATCAAGCTGAATCAAAAATTGAACGTCACTATTGCGCTGGTATGCCATGGCCTCCGCCAGGGGAAGGCGGGGGGTGATATTCAAGATACCATTCAGGGAAGGCTGGGCCAGCAGACCATCCAACTCCGGATCATCAATGGAAATCCCCCCCACAAAATTCAACCTGAAATTTTTATCTGTAATGCGCCCCTCTTCCACCAGTTCCAGGACCGCTTTGAGCAAATTTTTGGGATTCCTGGAAAAATAGAGTGAGCCGGCATGGGTTAACTCAAACACGCCGGGGTCGGATCCATGGGAACCGCGATCTCCATGGGACCGGGCATACCCGTTGGACACCGTCACCACCCGATCCCCATCCAGGTCAAATCGTTCCATGAAATCAAGGCCCAGTTCATGGGTGTTGGCCACGATGAGATCCGCCCGGGAAACGGCAAATTTTTCCATCCTCTTTTCAAGTTGCCGTATCCATCCAGGTCGCTTGGCAAAGGGAGGATTCCGGGTCCAGGGATCCCTGAAATCCAGCACCAGGGGGATTTGGGTTTTAATTTTCAATAGGGCTGCGGCCAAAAGGCCGGTCCAAGGCCCCCCGGTGGCATAGATCACATGGGGCCTGTTTTCAGCCACCACTTGAAGTCCCTTGAAAAAAGCCGGCAGCAACCATCCGGCCTGGGGATCGGGTGAGGCCAGCATGGTGGTAATCATATCTTTGAATCGGGTGAAGCCGGTTTCTTTAGAGGGCTGTTGTGGGCTGTCTTTACCCCCATGTTTTTGCCCCTGTCCACCCCGGCTCCGGCTGGTTATTTTTTGTTTCAAATGGATCAAAAATTCCCTGGGGCGGAAGACCCGGCTTCGATGGATGCGAATGCCCCGGGGAACCAACTCCCAATCCACATTCTGGTCCGGCAAGAAATCCCCCACCCGGGCCGTGATCAAATCCACCCGGTCCCCCCGAGATTGAAAATAATCGGCAAAATAAAGGGGTCGCAGGGAACCACTGCTGGAATCCGGCGGGAAATAATATGCCAGCATTAAAATCTTCATGGGTGAAAAAGGGGCCTCCGAAAAAGATATCCATGTTTGTAAAAATAATAGGCCAGCCCCTTGAGATGTTCCACCAGGGCCCGGTTAAATCGAAGGCCCCTTGAAAGCTCCTGGGTGTGATGAACGGCATGGGCCTGGGGGCAATACACCACCCGAAGCCCCCCCTTCCAGACCCGGAGGCAATAATCCACATCCTCCGGGGCATAAAAAAAACGTTCGTCCAAATACCCCACCCGGTCCAAAAGCTCGGCCCTGAAGAACCAGAATGCAGAAATGGCATAATCAACGACCCGGCTGGCACCGGTAATGACCTGCTCTTGGTCCTCCATTTTCCTTAAAAAAAAGTAGCGCTCAAATTTCCGCGCCAGGGTGGGGAACCGATCCGTGGACTTCTGCAATTTTCCATTGGGATAGGTCAATCGCGGCACAACAATACCTGCCCTTTCATCCCCGGCCAGGGAAGACACCAGCTGTGGCAAACAGGGGGATTGAATTTCAATGTCGGAATCCAGAACACAGATATACTCCCCCGTGGCCCGTCCCAGGGCCAAATTACGGGGATATGTGGTGCCAAAATTTTTCCCCAGGGATATGGGGTGAACCATGCCGGGATATCGGGCTTCCAATGATTGGACGGCTTCAATGGTCAGATCCGTGGAGCCATTGTCAACGATGAAGATTTCCGGCAAAAACGGGGTTTCCTCCAAATCCGCAACAATGGATTCAACGCAGGGCTTGATATGCTCTTGGGAATTCCAGGTCAAAATGATAAAGGAAATTTTTTTTTCAACGGCCATGGGTTACAGACTGATATATTTTCGGGTTAGACTCCCCACCCCCTTGAGGATGGAAATGGGCAGCCGGGCGATGGAGCGGGATGCGGTATCCCGAAGGGGATTGGGGCCGGCACCATTGCGTTCCGGATTGCCAGACGATTTAATGCAAATTTCATTGCCGACCGCCAGCCGGGCCCAATGAAGGGGTTCCGGCCGTGCGCCCCACTGGGCTTTGAACCTATAGGTCCCCTCCCCGGGTGTTGAGCGGCCGAAATCAAAATGGGGAAACCCCATGTCCGCTGAAAAGGAAAGGAATTGCCAATAGAGAAGCATATTGGGGTTCCAGCGATTATAGCGACGCAGGGAGGAGGCCCAGGGGATGGTCACCCCATTGGAATGGCAAAGAATAATACCGGCGGCGGCGGGCCGCTTGTCCGGCATACGAACCACGCCGATATGGGCATTGTTTCCATAGGCCTTTAATACTTCGAAAAACCATTTCCTGGAATGGGGGGGGCTGCCCAGGTCCCGCATATTTTCAGAAAACACCCCGTAAAACTCATCCAAAAGCTCCCGCCCACCAATGCAGGCCCCAAGGCCGTCACGCATGGGTTTTTTAA
>JAKSBM010000708.1 GCA_022361135.1 Desulfobacterales bacterium
CATTGTTGTTGAAGGGGGCCACATCGGTGTGCATGGGCAGGGTGTAGTGGTGCCCCCCATTGACCCGGAGGACGTCAATGCCCGGGGTCCGTTTGAAGAGGTGGACGGTTTTGAGTTCCACCCGGTTCATATAGTCCACCTGGCCCGTGCGCAGGGCATTGGTCCGGCTGGAGGCATCCTTCACCGCAAGGATTTCCACACTGTCGAAATGGGCCCTGTCGGTTTTAAAATAATTGGGGTTTCGTTTGAACTGGACCCGTACCCCGGGCTCCCAGCTTTCCAGGATATATCCACCGGTTCCCACTCCCTCTTCCCACGCTTGTCCCTGGGTGCCGTCGGGGACCATGACCAGGTGGTAGTCATTGAGAACATAGGGGAAGTCCGCATTCCCGTCTTTAAGGGTGAAGACCACCTGGTGTTTGCCCTGGGCCTGGATATCCTGGATCTGGTCCACCAGTCCCTTGGCCCCGGGCTTTGAATCTTTGCCCATGTGGTGGCGGATGGAATAAACCACATCCTGGCTGTCCAGGGATTTACCATTGTGGAATTCCACACCCTTTCTTAGATTAAAGGCCCATTCCTTTGCACCGGTGGAAACATCCCAGGATTCAGCCAGTTCGGGCAGGGCTTCTCCCTTGTGATTCACCTCCACCAAATTGTTCCTCACTGCGTAACTGGTGCTGATTTCGATTTGATCGGCCAGGACGGCGGCGTCCAGGCTGTCCGTGGTATGGCCCCCATCCATTCCCATGCGGAAATGGCCTCCTTTTTTAGGGGTGTTCGCCCGGGCTTCGGTGGGGAGAAAAGAGGGGATCAGGCTAGCACTCACTCCCAGGGCGGTGAGGTGGGTAATGAATTGACGACGGCTGATTTTTTTGTTTTCAAAGTCTTTGAGCAAAGTGGAGCTGGGCATGGTTCATCCTTCCGATTTAAAGGTGTTGATATCAAGCCTGGCATGGACCCGTTTTCGGATCCGGGGGATGGGCCGCTGATGGCAAGAATCGTGGTCCGTCCATCATTGCGTATCGGCAATCTCCCCCATGCTGTTCTACAGATGGCGGCCCATGTGGAATATGGGTCCACTCCTCTGCATTGGTGATTAGCAAAAGAAAAACTGGGCTATTTATATTGAGTTCGAACTATTTTGTCAACTACACACAAGATCAATCGCCTTTGCTGGCAGGTTGTTGGGATTTGTTTTTCAGGATTTTGGGAGGATTAATGCAATGTGTTCTATGTTTGTTTGGCCTGGGAGGGGGAGGGGAACCGGGCATCCCGGAATCGGGATGCCCAGGGGGAGGTTAAGATGGGAAAATCAGCAGAGGCCGCCATTGACACCCAGGACCTGGCCGGTGATATAGCTGGCTGGTTTGGATGCGAGGAAGACCACGGATGCGGCGATTTCTTCGGCCGTTCCCAGCCGTTCCGCCGGGATGGTTTTGGCGATCTCTTCTACGGGGAGACCGTCCACCATCTCGGTTTCCACAAAACCGGGTGCCACGGCATTCACGGTGATGTTGCGTTTGGCGATTTCCTTGGCCAGGGCCTTGGTGGCACCGATGAGGCCTGCCTTGGAGGCGGAATAGTTTACCTGCCCCCCCTGTCCCATCTGGCCCGAGGCCGATGAAATATTGATGATGCGGCCGTATTTTTGGGACAGCATCTTTTTCACCACCGGTTTGGTCACATTGTAAAAGCCGGTGAGGTTGGTGTTGATCACCCGTTCCCAGGTGGCTTTTTTCATCATGGCCATGAGCATGTCTTCCCGGACCCCGGCATTGTTCACCAGGATATCCACCCGTTTTTTCTCGGCAATGATCTGTTTGACGGCGGCGGTGGCTGCAGTGTCATCGGCCACATCAAAGGGAAGGAGCGCGCCGTCGCCTCCGGCAGCCCGGACATGTTCAAGGGTTTCCCTGGCTGCATCTTCGTTGCTTTGATAGTTGATGTAAATGAAACGATCCTTGGCCAACCCCACGGTCACGGCACGTCCAATGCCGCGGGAAGCTCCGGTTACCAATGCGATTTCGTGATTTTCCATGGTCATATTTTAACTCCTTATAAAGAATGCAATATCGGGAATGGCGGTGGCGGACCATCTTTTTCTCGGAGGGTAGGATACCCCTTGTCCCCGGATATGTCTTCCCCCGGATTCCACCCATCCACCTGCCCATAAATATATGCGTCATTCCGGGGCGTGATGCAATTTTTTTTTCGGTTGGGGGTTCCATGTTCCGTTGGGTGGAGGCGGGTTACTTGGCATCGCAATCTAGTAAATGGGAAATTGAAGAAAAACGGTATTGGATTGAGAAAGTGCTTGTAATGCGGTGAATAAAGTTGGGATGGGACTTTTGTCAGAGAGCCAAAAATAGCTTGAACTTCCACAGCCCAGGGGGTAATTACCTCCGAATTGAATAATGGGGTGCTGTATCTTGAAATCCATGATGGGGAGTGATCATGAAGCCTTCTTGGTCAAGGCTGGTGCCGCCTTGATGACCATCCAAATCAAGAATCCAATTACCAAACGCAGTGACCACGTTCAGTTTACATTTCTCAACCACGGCAGTCCCAACATCAGCAATTGCGGGAGGAGCCAGGATATCCAGGGTAAAGGCGTGGTGGCCAGCCATTTTGATTGATGATTCGAGGTGGGCGGTATCAGGGGACCAATGCCCGGTTAATGGTCCCGGCCGCTTCCAGGGTGTGGGTCACAAGGCGGTTTAATTTTTTGTCGTCCATGCCGGCCTTGAAGCCCACCACCCAGAGGGCCGGGGTGTAGGGGCCGCAGGCGGCCAGGGGAACGGCCACGGCGCAGACGCCGGCGATGTATTCTTCGTCGTCCAGGGCATAGCCCTGGCTGCGGATGGTTTCAAGTCCCTTTTCATAGGCGGCCGGATCGGTGATGGTGGCCGGGGTGTAGCGGGGCAGGGGGGCCTGGGTGAGGAGGCGGCGCACCTCGTCCCGGGGTAGGGTGGAAAGGAAGGCCTTACCCACGGCGCCGGCCAGGAGGGGAAGGGCGGTGCCGATGGGGGAGGAAATCTTAAAATCCTTGGGGGACTCCACCCGGTCGATGATGGTGACATGGTTCCCGTTGCGCAGGCCCAGGAAGACGGTTTCCCGGCATTGGTGGAGGAGGGTTTCCATGGCCGGCCGGGCAATGCGCTGGATATCCACCCGCTGGTTCACCGAACGGCCCAGTTCCAGGAGGGTGAGGCCCACGGTATAGCGTTTGGATTTGGGATCCCGGGCCAGGGCCCCCTGCTGCTCCAGGGCGGCGGTGATGCCGTGGACCGTGCTTTTACCGATGTCCAGCCGGGATGAAATTTCGCTGATACCCATGCCGGTTTCGGACCGGGAAACAACCCTGAGAATCTGGAAGGCCTTCTGGACAATGGGCGCCTGATATTTTTTAACCATGGCCATTTTCCTTAGTACGGATGGCTGGGAAAGGCAATGGCTTTCCTGAAAATAGCCCGGGGATCAGCGCAGGGGGGAGAAGGTTATTTCATGGAAGAAGAGGTTGTCCTCTTCCCGCTCCTCTTCCTGGATGAGGCAACGGCTCCGGTTTTCGTTTAAGGTGATGGAAACATTGGGGGCCATGATCCGGGTGTCCTGGAGGATTTTACTCTGGACGGCCACCCGGGGGGCGGGATTGCATTGGCGGATATAGTCGTCCATCTGCCGTTTCTTCTTAAAGAGTTCCACGTTTTCTTCTTCCCGCTGCCGGACCTTGGCCTTGATGATGTCCGCCTCCATCCCCAGCTGGTCGGCCTGTTCAAAGAGCTGGTTGATTTCCTGGCAGGCTGCCTCCTCCCGCTGTTGGAGGTTTTTGATGGTTTTGACCAGGGCCTTGGCCTTTTGGGTTTCCCCGGCCTTTTTAAAGGCTTCCACCCGGCGGACTTCGTCGGAAATGGCCTTCTGGGACCGGTCCCGGGCCTGGGTGGCCTGGGCGATGTCCATGTGGATCCGTTTGTCCCTGGCTTTGATCTTGTCCAACTCCCCGTTGATTTTTTCGACAACTTCCATGTTGCCTTCAATCTCTTTGGCATTGGCCTTTTTGAGGTTTTCCACATGGTCGGCCAGACCCACCTTGATCAGTGGGGGGGTGGAGGTCTCCGTGCCGATGATCCGGGCATCCACCCCCTGGGTGGCGGAGATGGTGGAGGCAATGATACTGCCCGTGGGCATGCGGCATTCCCCGGAGATTACGATGGTTGAATCCACCACCTCCTTAAAGGCCATGAGATCTCCAAATCCCGAGATTCGACAATTGTTCACGAATTTGGTGTGGACGTTGGCCACATTTTTCACCGTGGTATTGGTCATGCCGTTGGAGACGCTGAGATCTCCGGTGAGTTCGATGACGGCCCCCTCCACGGATTTGGCCGTGAGGCTGACGCCTTTGACGCTGAATCCTTCCTTCACCGTGCCCTTGACCACGATGTTTCCGGCGAAATCAATGTTTCCGGTGTTGAAATCCACATCACCGTTGATGATCATCTCTTCGTTCACGGTGACACAGCCCATGGCGTCCAGGTGGGGTTGGCCGTGGACATCGGCCATGATTTCCGTTCCGCCTCCGCCTTCGTAGGTTCCGGTTCCGGCTTCAAAGGGGGGATCAAAGGGTTCGTCCACGGGCAGGTGCTGGCCGTAGATGTCCTTCCCCGGGATTCCTTTTTCCGCCGGGGTCTTCCGTCCCAAAAGGGTGTGGGCATCCACATAGGGGATATTGCCCCGGTCCCTGAAGTCGATGGTGCCGTTTTCCAGGATTTTACCCGGGTTGGTGTAGTTGATTTCGAAAAAATATTCCACGGCCCCATCCTTGGCCGGTACCGGGGTGTCCCCCTGGGCCAGTGTCAGGGGGGCCTTGGGTGACGGATTGCTTTCAATCCAGTCCAGGATGACGGGATCGTCGGCCAGGCCGTATTCAATGCCCTGGAGCCGGGCGAATTCCAGGATGGCGGGCAGGGTGACCACCTGGGTGTTCAGTTCCCGTTTGGCGGTCAATTGGGCCGAAAGGCCGTCCGGGGCCGGGGTCAGGGTCAGGTAGGTGTCGGGTTTCAGCAGATCCCGTTCCGTGGGTTCCACCTCCATGTTCCCTTCTTCTGCCAGTGCCTGGGCTTCGGATTCCCTCACCCCGGTGAGGAGCTCCATGTAAACCGCCCCCCGAACCGCCTCCACCAGGGGAGGGGGCTCGGATTCGTCCAGGGCGGTCAGGTCAATGTCCACAAGGGCATTCCGGGTGATTTCCGGGGGGGACCAGTCCATGTCGTTGCCCTGGGCCAGCTCCCGGAGGTGGTTGGCCAGGCTTTGTCCGGCCTGGGTAAATAATTCCGCCACGGTTTCCGGGGTCATGGATCGATCCAGATGTTCCACGATTCGGGGCAGGGTGAGTTCCCCGGCCATGAGTTGCTGCTGATCCAGTTCCTGTTCCCTGCGTTCCAGGGCTTCCAGTTTGGATTTTCTTTCCTGGATTCGTTTTCGCCCCCCCTGGTTTTTGCCCTTGAGTCGCTGGGCCACTTCGTACAATTGTTCGTTCTGGCGTTCAATGACCCGTTTGTATCGATTTTTTTGTTCCCATTCCTGGTATCCGGCCCGGCAGGTGAGGGCCTGGTTCACCAGGTCCTGTCCCTCAAATGGGAAGGAGAGGCAGGCATGGATATGGGCGGTGTTGATGGCCTGGATGAGGTAGTTATTGTCCTCCTCCGGGATCACCAGCATGCGTTGGGTCATGGGGGAAATTTTTTCGGCCTGGCGGATGACTTCGCTGCCCTCCATTTCCGGCAGGTGCCAGCCGCTGATGAGGAGCATGAAGGGCATGGCCTTTGAGGCCATGAGTTCCAGGGCGGCCTTGGGGGAGTCTTTGAAGGTGAGTTTCCACCCGTCCCTTTCCAGGTTTTCCCGGATGAGGTCCCGGATGGGGGGATGGGGTTCGATGACCAGGGCAGTGGGTTCGGTGTTCATTTTAATGGTCCAGTTCCGGCAGGGGCATTTCAAAACCCTTGCGGTTTGAAAGGAGATTAAATTGATGGAAAAGATCGGCCAGGCAGCGGGCGTGGAGATCGTTGAGCAATTGGTCCGGCCCGGTTTCCGGTGGGGGATCCTCCAGGTAGGCCTTGAAGGTCGCTTCCAGGTCCCGGGGGGCGGCATCACTGCCCGGGGGAGAGGGAATCCGTCTCTCCAGTCGCCGTTCCAGGGTTGTTATTTTCAGCTCCAGTTCCTCCAGGGAGGCGGCATGGTTGCGGCTGCTCTCCATGAGTTTCCGGTCCAGGAGAAAGAGTTTTTTATTTTGCTGGACCGCGGTGTTGAACAGCCTTTCATTTTCCCGGTGGTGTTCAAACCGTTCCAGGGCATCCCGGATGTCCCGGATCAGGGTGGCATTGTCCCAGGGTTTGTTAATGTATTTGTGCACCGCCCCCTGGTTGATGGAATCGGTGACCGTGTCCATGTCTGAATAGGCCGTGAGAAGAAAACGGATGCTGTCCGGGGAGATCTGCTTTACCAGTTTGAGGAATTCCGTGCCCTGCATATCGGGCATGCGCTGGTCGGAAATGATAAGGGAAAAGGGGAATTTCGCGGCCTGGACCTGGATCAGGGCCCCGGGGGCATTGTCGGTGTAAGTGAACTCCAGCCCTTCCATGGAGAGGAGGCGTCCCAGGGATTTGCCGATTTGTTTTTCGTCGTCCACAATGAGGATGCGATGGGGAGCGGTCATGGGGCCTCCTCTGGATTCAGGGGGATGTGAACGTGGAAGACCGTGCCCTTGCCGGCTTTTTTCCCCACCTGGATTTTGCCCTGGTAGGGGGCGATGAGCTGGGAGGAGATGAACAGCCCCAGACCGCTGCCGGAGCTGGACGGATCCTGGCCGGCCTTGGTGGAGTAAAAGGGGTCAAAGATGGCGTCGACCTGGTTCGGATCAATGCCCCGGCCGGTGTCTGCAAAGTCCACGATGAGTTCATCCTCGGTGCAGCGGGTGGCAATGCGCAATTGTTTCTGGGGGGCCCCCACCATGGCGTCGCAGGCGTTTTTCATGAGGTTGTAGAAGACCTGGGAAAAATCCGAGGGCTTGCCCTGGATCAGGGGGAGTTTTTCGGCCAGGTCCAGGAAGACCTCCACCTGGTGGGTGAGGACCAGATCCGGCCGGAGCAATCGGTATTCCTGCTGGATCAATAAATTGATGTCCAGGGACACGGCCTTTTCCTTGGGGTTGGAGCCCCCCACGGAAAGCAGGCTTTCCACCAGGTCGAATGCCTTTCCCAGGGCCGATAAAATGGTGCGGGTGTGGGTTTCCACCCGGGAGCCGCCCGGATGGTCGGTGAGGTTTTTTACCTCCCGTTCCAGGAGTTGGGCCGACAGGGAGGCTCCGCTCAGGGGGCCCTTGAGGTTGTGGACAATGCCCTGGATCATTTTGGCGGCCGTGGCCTGGCGTTCCCGATGGATCAGGGCCGTGGTCCGGTTCTGGATGGTGGCCTCCAGGTGGTGGTTTAAATCGGAAAGTTCCTGTTGGGTGGTGTGGAGGCGTAAAAGGATCCGGGATCTGGCCAGAAGCTCCCCGGGGTCGTAGGGTTTGGCCAGGTAGTCGTCGGCCAGGGCGGAATAGCCCTTCATGCGGTCGGGCAGTTCCGATCGCGCCGAAAGCAGCAGGACCATGGTATCCGGGGAGATCTGTTTTATTTTTTCACAGGCTTCCAGTCCGTTCATCCCCGGCATCATGATGTCCAGGATGACCAGGGCCGGGGGGTGGGCAGCCACGGATTCCAGGGCCTGGGCCCCGCTTTCCGCCGTGGCGATTTCATGGGTGGTTTCCCCGAAGACCCGTTGGATGGCCTTGAGGTTTTGGACTTCGTCGTCCACAATGAGCAGCCGGGTCATGGGGTATCCTCCGTGGCCATGGGCAGAACCAGGGTGAAGCAGGCCCCTCCGTCCTCCCCGTTGGCGGCATTGATGTGGCCCCCGTGGGCTTTGATGATTTCATAGACAATGCTCAGGCCCAGGCCGGTGCCCGACCCCACGGGTTTGGTGGTGAAAAAGGGATCAAAGAGCCGGGGCAGATCCTCCGGAGGAATTCCATGTCCGGTGTCGGCCACGATGATTTCCAGAAAGGGGGTGTCCACGCCCCTGGGATGATTCGGGCTGTGTTGTTCCGCCAGGATTTTCCGGGTGGACTCGGGCAGTTCCGGGGCGGAGACCTTCCGGCTGGTGATGTGAATCCGGCCCTGGGCTTCAATGGCCTGGGCCGCATTGATGAGAAGGTTCACAAAGACCTGGTTTAATTTTTGGGGATAACAGGGCAGGGGGGGAATCTCTTCCAATTGGGTGTCCACCTGGGCGGTATACTTGACCTGGCTGTGGACCATGTTCAAACTGGTCTGGATGATTTCATTGATGTCCGCCTTTTTGTACTGACCGTCGTCCAGGTGGGAGAAGTTTTTCAAATCCTTGACTATGGTTTCCACCCGGCGGACCCCGTCCAGGGATTCCGTGATCAGGTCCCCCAGGTCGTCCATGATGACCTGGGTTTTCCCTTCCTCCTTCAGGGTCCTTAAATTGTCCACCAGGGCGGGGGCCTGGGGGTGATCCAGCTTTTCCAATTGGGTTTCTATCCCGTCCAGCCCCCTGTGGAATCGGCCCAGCTTTTCTCCGTATTGTTTCAGGGTATCCAGGTTGGCCGTAACAAAGGCCACCGGGTTGTTGATTTCGTGGGCCACCCCTGCGGCCAGGATACCGACGGCCGCCATTTTTTCCGATTGAATCACCATGGCGGCCTGTTCCTTCACCCGTTGTTTCAGGTCCTGGTTCATGGCTTCCAATTGTTGATTGGCCCGCTGGAGTTCCCCTTCCAGAATTTCCCGCTTCCGTTCCAGGTTCCAGGTATGGGTCAGGGCCTGGGCAAACTGGGTGATTTCCTCGGGGGTAAAGGGCTTTTTTAAATAAAAAATGTCGTCCCTTCCGGTGAGGCGGACAATGTCCCGGGGGCGGTGTTCGCTATATGCGGTGACAATGACGATTTTGATTTCCGGATCCAGTTCCCAGATGCGACGGGCGGTTTCCGCTCCGTTGAGGCCGGGCATTTTCATGTCGATGAAGGCCACGCTGAAGGGGGTTTGGGCTTCCAGGGCCCGGGAGACGGTATCAATGCCCATCTGCCCGTCTTCCGCCAGGGTTAATTCATAGGTTTGGCCGGTTTCCGGTGCCGGGGCATCATCACCACCAAAGAGGTTCCGGCCCTGGGAAAGGATGCGGGATTGCCCCCGGGGTGCAAAGATTTCCCCATAGGTTTCCCGGACTCCGGGGTCGTCGTCTATGACCAGAATTTGTCTGTTGTCTTCCATGGTTTTCCTAGTGATTGTTTTCCTGCCATTGCCTGCTCATCTCCTGGGCAGCCCGGCGGATATCCTGGGTGGAAAAGGGCTTGGGCAGGACCATGAGCGTGTGTTTTTCCCGGATGTCCGGATCGAGATGCTCTTCGGCGGTGACCAGGGCGGTGACCATGCGGGGATCCATGGCATGGAGGGCCTGGATGACCTGGATGCCGTTGAGGCCGGGCATGTTCATGTCCACAAAGGCCCCGGCAAAGGGGCGATTGTCCGCCAGGGCCCTTTGGGCGGCCTGGATCCCCCCTTGGGGATCGGTGTGTAGGTCCACCTGGAAATCCGGGGACGGCGTCGGGGGCGACGGTGGACTGTCTCCGGGGAAGAGGCTTTTTCCCTTATCGGCCAGGGGTTTCTCCCTGGGGGCCAGGATGAGTTTATAGGTGGTCAGGATGGCGGCATCGTCATCGATGACCAAAATTCGGTTATTGGCTGTCATGGCGAATTTTCCTTGGATGATTCCGGCTCGAGTCGGACCTGGACCCGCGCCCCCTGGCCCGGTCCGGGGCTGGATAGTTCAATCCTGCCGTTGACGGTTTCCAGGTACATTTTGCAATAATAAAGGCCCATGCCCGAGGCCCCCTTGTCCGAGGCACCGAATTGGAAAAAGGTTTCAGCCTTTTCCGGGGGGAATCCCTGGCCGGTGTCCCGGACCTCGAACCCTGAGGCGCCGTCGGAATGGAAGGTGGTGACCCGGATTTCCCCCGGCCCGGGGTTCACGGCCTCCACCGCGTTTTTGATGAGATTCATGGCAATCTGGAGGAGGCGGCTTTTGTCCAGGTGGAGGGGGGGAAGCGGGTCACAGGATTCCCGGATGAGCTTGATATTCCGCTTGTCCATGGCCGGGGTCTGGACCTTGACGGCAATGTCCACCAATTCATTCAGGTCCACCCGTTCCTTTTTTTCCTGGGCCGAGGGGGCATAGGATTGTTGGAGGGAGAGGATTTCCGAAACATATTCCAGGGCGTTGGCGGTTTTTTCCCGGGCCTGGTCCTGTTTTGCCCCCAATTGTCCCAGGGAGTGGATGAGTTCGGCCATGTATGCAAAGACCTCTTTGCCCCGGCTGTTATGGATGATGTACTCCCCCAGTCCTTCCCCCTGGGAGTCCAACTCCCGGTAGCATCGGTCCAGGTAGGTCTGGATTTCTTCCAGCTCCCGGTGGTGGACCGGATCCACCTGGACCTGGAGGGGGGTGAGGGCGTTGCCGATGTTGTGCAGAACCATGGCCGAAAGCTGTGCACGGCCCGATTCCATGGCCTTGTTCAATCCTTCCTTCCGGGCCTGGTCCAATTCCTGGAAAAGACGGTTGAAGGAGCGGGCCAGGGCTTGGAGTTCCCGGGGACCTTCTTCGGGCAGCCGGGTTTCATGGGGGCCTTTGACCTTTGCCTGGTCCATGACCCGGACAAAATTCTCCAGGGGGCGGCCGGCCACCCGGGCGGCAATGAAAATGCCCAGGGTCAGGGCAATGAGATCCAGGACCATGGCAAATACCAGGAATCTTTCCATGCGGCGGTAGGGGCCGAATGCCTTGGCGGCCTGGATGCCGGAGATCATCCAAAGGGCAGGGTACCCCGGGATGGGCTGCCGACTCTGGTGCCATACCTGATCCCCCTGGGTGTCCAGATCCTGGACAAATCCGGGTTGGGTGGAAAATAGGATGTCCCCCCCATCCGGGGTTTTCCGGTTGGGTGTTTGGTATTTAATGATGGCATATTCCAGCAGCCGGGATTCCAATTGGAATAGGTGGTCAAATTCCTTGGATTTGAGGATGAAACCCAGCATTCCTTCGGGCAGACCGGCATAACGGACCGGATGGGAAATGGCCAGTTGTTCCCGGTCCAGCCGGAACAGGGAGCGGTCTTCCATGGCTGCCCGAATGAAGGGGCTGTCCTGGAAATTCTGCTTTTCCCCGGTGCTGGAGATGATGGGTCGCCCCTTATAATCGGTGAGGTGGACACTGGCCCGTTCCATGTTGGGGATTTTCAGGGATTGGAAAAACCGGGGCAGCACCCGGTCCCGGGTGTTGGGATCAATGAGGCTGTTGGTGACCAGATCGTTGGTGGAAAGGCCCTGGGTATAGGATTTGAGGATGTCCAATTTATGGCCCACGGCATCGGCCATGAGCACGGTGCGGCTGGAAAGGCTGTTGCGCACCTCCCGGTCCAGGGTGTCCAGGGCCTGGTAGCGGATCATGAGCCAGATGAGCAACAGCAGGAGTCCGGCCAGGGGTACCACCCGGATCAGGGTGGTGAAGACAATGCCCCGGCGGGATGATGGGCTTGGGCTGTTTGCCCCATCATGGGTGATCATGGCCAACCTCTTCATGGGGGATGGGCAGGATCACTCCGGTGGGGCTGAACCGGCTCAGGGTGAAATCCCCCGGATCCAGGGCGTCGTGGCGGTCCGGTGTAAATGCCGGGGCATAGGTTTTCACCAGGCCGGGGTAGGGAGGGAGGTGTTCCAGGGCGGTGCGCACGGCCTCCCGGTCAAAGGAACCCGCCCTTTCAACGGCCTGTTTGAGTAAAAAGACCAGGTCATAGGCATGGGCGGTGCCGGCCGGAGCCGAGATGTCCCCGGGGCCCCGGATATGGGGATTGCGCCGTTGCAAAGCCGTGAGGACTGCCCGGTTTCGATCGGGGAACCGGGGGCGGATGAAGGAATGGGTCTGGAGAAATTGCAGGGAAACCCGGGGCAACCAATCCCGGGCCCTGGCAAAGAAATCCCCGCCGGTGATTCCCCAATGGGAAAAAATGGGCAATCGTTTATCCCGGGGGAGCTGGGCCACGGCCCGCACCGCAAGCACCCCTTCCGGGGCATTGGAGACCAGAAGGATAACGTCGGCGCCCTGGTCCACGGCCTGGGATACCTGGTGGGTTAAACTGTGGGCTCCCCAATTGAACCAGAAGATCCCGGCGGGTTCCAGCCCCCGGTTTCCTAGGGCCCGGGTCATGGATTTCTGGTTGGATCTTCCCCATCCCGTATATTCCAGAAGCAAGGCTGGACGCGTGTGGCCGGCGGCCAGGACCTGTTTCACCAGGAAATCGCCGGCAAATTCGTCCCGCACCGATACCCGGAAGACATAATTGGGATCGTGGCCGTTGTCCACCACGGGGGTACCTGCGGCCCAGGGGGCCAGGTAGATGATTTTTTCCTTGTGGATGATCTCCAGTTCGGCCAGGGCCACGGGGGTGTGGAGGCCGCCCAGAACGGCCAGCAGCCCTGGAACGTCCCCAAAGGCCTTGATATTGTCAATGCCCCGTGCGGGATTGCCCCGGTGGTCCCGGACCATGAGGGTCAGGGGGTGTCCCAGAACCCCGCCGGCCTGGTTGATCTGGTCCACGGCCAATTGGGCTCCCAAGCGAATGGCATTGCCGGCCCGGGCCGAGCCCGATGACATGTCCGCATCCAGGCCGATGGAAACCGGCGGGGGCGTGGAAAACCCCTGGGGGGAGAGGGAAATGATCATGGCCATGGCTATTACCAGGCGCCATATGCATCCCATGGTCTGTTCTCCTTCACACAAAATAGTCCGGGTGTGTCCCGGTGGTGGAATATTCCCTAAACGCTGCATTCCCTGCTTTGAGCTTTGGTGAATATTTAAATAAATTCACCTGTTCTGACAAAATGCTGCTGATTCCGCCCTCACCAAAATTCCGGCAGACCAAAACTCAAAACAATCGAATCCTACGGGAACGCCCTTTGACTGGGGCTGCTTCGTTTCCGGACATCTGCGGCAGACGACTGCAGCGGCATGTCCGGCGCCTTGCATATCCAACCAAAGGATGTTTGCAACTTTTAGATATTAAAGAATGGAGGTGGAGGTTGAAGCGTAAGGTGGAATGAATCTGAATATAAATAAAGAATAGCTGCCAGGGTGTTGGATATCAAGGATTTTTTGGCACTGGAAGGGCCGGGGAAAGGGAATGCAATAAAAAAACTGCGCCGCATGTTTTTTATTGCACCATTTCCATTGCCCCCCTTTGGATCCCAAAGACTGAATCGTCCCTGTTCCCGGGGGACTCTGGGGATTTGTCCCCGGACTGTCAGGCGGCCGGGTGGGGAATGTGGATTCAGAAAGCGAGAATGGCGGGGTTAAAAAAATATCTTTTTATTTCAATGTGTTGTATGGTTGTGGCGGTGGATTTCCGGGGGCGCCCCCTCCATTGGCATGTTTATGGCTTAGTACCCAAGAAATGGTCGTGAACCATGGTTTTGCGACAAACGACCAGGGGACGGTGCGGGTCACATCCGGTGGCAGGTCTCAACCGGAGCCATTTTCCAAGGCGCCGCCGTCCCGGCAACTATGAAACAACACCCTTCGGGGTCATCATTTAATGCGCATAGAACGTGGAGGCAATTCAATGAGTAAATATTACCTGTTCCAGGACATTAAAAAGTGCATCGGCTGCCATGCCTGTGAAATTCAGTGCAAGGTGAACAAAAACCTGCCTGCGGGCCCCAAGCCCTGCCAGGTCATTGAAGTGGGCCCCAAGTCCATTGGCGGCGTGCCCAAGATGTCCTTCATTTTCATGCCCTGCTTCCATTGTGAAAATCCCTGGTGTGTTTCCGCCTGCCCCACCGGTGCCATGCAGCAGCGCCCCGAAGACGGCATCGTTTACATCCAGAAGGATCTCTGTGTGGGATGTAAAACCTGCGTTTCCGCCTGTCCCTGGGGTGCCCCCCAGTGGAATGAACTCACCGGCAAAGTGGAAAAATGCGACTATTGCATGGACCGCCTGGACCAGGGGCTGGAACCGGCCTGTGTCTCCACCTGCAACACCGACTGCCTGAAGTTCGGTAAGGTGGAGGAAATGACCCAGATCCGCCGCCAGCGCCATGCCGAATCCATTGCTTCACTTGAAAACAGCAGTTTCTAAGCCCCGAGGAGATGTACATGGCAACAGCCACCTGTCCGGTAAAGACCACCCTTGATTATCTGTTGGATCGCATTGAATCCGGTGTCCTGGCAGATCCCAAAGGACGGCGGATATCCGAGCAGATCCTGCTGCTCATGGAAGAAATTTCCAAGGGGGAAGCCGGTGACGATCATCTGACCGCCATTGAGGCATTGTTGGAAGAATTCGGCAGTGGAGATGAGATTCCTGCGGTGAACCGGGAAACCCGGGATATGGTCCGTCAGGCCCTGGACACCCACCGGGAAGTCTTCATCAGCCACATTGAATCCCGGAACTGCGCCACCCACGA
>JAKSBM010000425.1 GCA_022361135.1 Desulfobacterales bacterium
GACGATTTGAAAGACGTCAACGTCTTCCATCCCGAATCTGCCATGTAACACAGCGGTTGGGCTGTTTTACAAAGGACCGGAGTCCATTGGACTCCGGTCCTTTTATTTTTACCCCGGACATTTTACAAAATGGTTCAAACCTCCCGGGTTAATGGCCATGAACGTCCCGGGTTAAGGCGGGGAAGACATCTTCTCCAACAACAGCTTCCCCTTCCCACTCTTAATCAGGTACGGATCACAGCTTTTTCTCTTTTTTCCACCTTAAACCGCTTGATCATCCGTGTGAGCTGTTCTGCCAGGCCGGACAATTCACCGGCATTGTGTTTCATCTGTCGACTCTCACGGGACATGGATTCCGCCACTTGATTGAAACCGGCAATATCCCGGGAAATCCCCTGGGCCATGCGGGAACTTTCGCCAACATTGACATTGACCTGATCCATCCCCGAAGAGGCCTGGCGCAATTCTTCGGTCACCTGCCCGGCCCTGCGGGACTGGAGTGCCATGGATGAAGAAATCTCGGTCACCATCTGGTTCACCTGGGAAATGACATCCTTAATGGCCGAGACATCATCCACGGTAACCCGGGTGGAATCCTGGATATGGGAAACCTTTCCCTTGATTTCATCGGTGGCCGCGGCGGTCTGCTCCGCCAGATTTTTAATTTCAGAGGCCACAACGGCAAAGCCCCTGCCCGCATCTCCGGCCCGGGCCGCCTCAATGGTCGCATTCAAGGAAAGCAATTGAATCTGATCGGAGATCTCCATGATGACGGCCATGACCTGGGAAATGCCAGTGGCGGCGCCCCCCAGCGAGGTGACGCGGTCCGAGGCCGATTCCACCCGGGAGGCGGCACGGTCGCTGATGGAACGGGCGGCATCACAGCGTTCTGCCATGTGGTCCAGTCCGGCCTGGATCTGCTCGGCCGATTCAGCCACACGTCCCACGCTGCCGAAGACCTGCTCACTGGCCCTGGCAACGAATTCCATTTTCGTGCTCATATTTTCCGTGGTATTGGAAACCCGACCGGCCTGGACGGAAAGCTCTTCGGCCCCGGTGGAAACCCGGCCGGCGGCATTGAGGAATTCCCCGGCCGATACCTTCATTTGCTGGGCCCGTTCACCCACCTGGGAAATGATATCATTTAATTGAAGGATGAACCGGTTGAACCAGCCCACCATGATTCCAATCTCATCCTTGCTTTTAATGTGGATTCGCCGGGTGAGATCCCCTTCCCCTTCTGCGATTTCCTCCATGCCCACGGCCACCTGGTTGATGGGTCCCACCACATTCCGTTTGATGAAACAGACCAGGTATCCGATCAAGATGCTGAAGACCAAAAACAAGCCGATGAAAATGGTAATGATCAGGTTCCGCAGGGGAAGAATGGAGGCCACCACCCGGTCCGATTCCACCCCAAGCAGGTAAAGGCCCTGTTTTTCCCCGGAGAAACCGGAGAAGAATCCATTGAGAACCAGATAGTCGTCGTCCATGGTGTGGGGGGTGGCCAACACCCGCTCCAATTGGCCGGACATCCCCATGTATTCCAGAAAATCCGTATTCACATCCTTTTGATTCAGAATATAATCCTGGATCCGGGTCTTATTCTTCAACCCCGGCGCATGGACCAGTCCGTCTTTGTCCATGAAATAAAGGAACTCAATTCCATAGGGTTTCAAGGTCCGTTTAATGGAATTCAAGCCCCCTTCAAAATTGGCTATTCCCAAAAACTCACCCCGGTCGATGATGGGAAAAAGGCCCTTGAGTCGAAGCCCCTTGGAGGACATTTCCATGGCCACATAGGACTTCCGCGTTTCCTTCACCAGGGCATATCCTTTAAAATGATCCAATCGTTCCCCCCCTGTTCCCGGGGCCCAGGATTTGTAAAAGGAGGTATTGTCTGCGTCGATGAGGTGGACTTGGACATTCTTAAACCCGGTGTGTTGCTTGAAAACATTTCCCAGGCGACTGAGAACCTGGTCTGCCTTTACCGGATCCTTTTCCCGCAGGGCCGTGACCACCTCCGAGTTACTTGCCACCTGGAGTGCATTGGTCTGCCAGACCTTTTTCTTGCCCTCCATGGCCACATGGAATTCCTGTTCCGCCATGGCCACGGACCTCTGGATTTCCTGGGCACGTACACGGGTGTAGTACCAATAGGTCCCCACCAGGCTGATGCTGAAAATAAGGGTAAGTCCAACCAGGGTAATGAATATGACTTTGGTATTCAGTTTCATTAATTCTACTTCCTTACAAAATAATAATTAACACCCCTTGCACCGGAAAAACAAAGGGGCGTAAACGGATGGACCGAAAACGCCCCCATGGAACCGGGACAAACACCTAGAAAAACAACCAGAGATAAATACATTATCCCACCAGAATTACAAGGATAAAATCATATCCCTTTACCGAAGGGGACATGGCGCCATCATCCATTTGAGGCAAAGGCTTTTCAATTGACTGTTCAGTCATCATGTGTTACCACTTGGTCATGAAAACTCAAAATAATATCCAAACACAGGCCCAGCCCCAATCCATGGTCCCCATTGCCGACGTGGATGTGGCTGTCATCGGCGGTGGCGTTGTGGGCTGTGCCGTTGCCCGGCGCATGACCCTGGAAGGCGCCTCCGTGGTTTTGATAGAGAAGGACGCTGATATCCTTGCCGGCGCGAGCAAGGGCAATTCAGCCATTCTCCACACCGGCTTTGACGCCCCTGTGGATACCCTGGAACACCAATGTGTACGCAGGGGATATGAAGAATATTTAACCATCCAAAAGGAATTCAACCTTCCGGTTCGACGGACCACGGCCATGGTAACGGCCTGGTCCAAGGAAGAAGAAGATAAGTTTGAAGCCATTGTGGCCAAGGGCGAAAAAAACGGGATCACGGATCTTCGATTGCTGTCCCGCTCTGAAATCCTGAAACGGGAACCCGCCCTGGCCGACCATGTACGCTCCGCCATCCTGGTGCCCGGGGAATCCATCGTGGATCCCTGGTCCGCCCCCCTGGCCTATTTAAAACAGAGTGTGGCAAACGGGGGCAAAGCCCTGTTCAACGCAGAGGTGACCGGCGGAGAGTTCGACGGCAGCCACTGGATGCTGAACACGGCGCGGGGACGGGTCCGTGCGAGATTTGTCGTCAATGCCGCCGGCCTCTTCGGAGACCGGGTGGACCAGCGGGTCCGTGGGGAAAGCATCTTCACCATCAAACCCCGAAAGGGTCAGTTTGTGGTCTTTGACAAGGCCGCCTCCAAATTGCTCAAATCCATTATTCTGCCGGTTCCCACGGCCCGGACCAAGGAATTGTGATCTTTCCCACCATCTTCGGAAACCTGGTGGTGGGCCCCACGGCCGAGGAACAGGAAAGCCGCACCGATGCATCCGTGGACCGGGCCATCCTCAAGGAACTCCAATCCCAGGCCATTGCCAAAATTCCAGGATTGGCAGAAATGCCCGTAACCACTACCTATGCGGGAATCCGTCCAGCCACGGAAAAAGCCCCCTACCGCATTGATGAAGATTTTGACCACCATTGGATCAGCCTGGGCGGCATCCGCTCCACCGGCCTGACCGCAGCCCTGGGCCTGGCCGCTTACACGGCGGAACGGCTGGCCGAAGGAGGAGCGGCCTTCAGCCCCTTGACCTCGGCCCAAATCCCCACCATGCCCAACCTGGCCGAAGATTTCCCCCGGGATTTTACGGAACCCGGATATGGAGAAATCGTCTGCCATTGTGAAATGGTCACCCAGCGGGAGATTGAAGCGGCCATGGACGGTGAAGTACCTGCGGGCAATCTTTCCGGATTGAAACGCCGCACCCGTGCCACCATGGGCCGCTGCCAGGGTTTCTATTGCTCCGCCCGGCTGGCGGAATTGACCAAGGATAAATTTGCTTCCCCCCTGGGGATGGAGATCAAAGGGGAAAAAAATGACTAATGTCCTGAATATCGGTAATTGTGATGTGGCGGTCATCGGAGCCGGCCCCGCCGGCCTGGCCGCCGCCACCCTGTTGAAAAAAAAGGGTGTCAATTCCGTTGTGGTCCTGGACCGGGAGGCCGAAGCCGGAGGAATCCCCCGCCACTGCGGACATCCCCCATTTGGACTGCTGGAATATAAACGGATCATGTCCGGGCCCGCCTATGCCCGGGCCTTGACCCAAACCGCCCTGGATGCCGGGGTGGAAATTGCCCTGAGGACATCGGTGACCCGCATGGAACCCACCGGACTTCTCACCCTCGCCACCCCGGAGGGGACCGGAACCCTGGTTGCCCGCAGGGTTCTGCTGGCCACCGGTGCCCGGGAAACACCCCGGGCCGCCCGCTTTGTGCCGGGGCAACGTAAATTGGGGATCACCACCACGGGTGCCCTGCAATCCATGGTCTATCTAAAGGGAATGGTCCCCTTTAAAAGGCCGGTCATTGTGGGCAGTGAACGGGTGAGCTTCTCCGCCCTTTTCACCTGCCTCAAGGCCGGGGTCAAACCCGTTGCCATGGTGGAGGAGGCGGAAAAATCCCCCATCTGGCGTCCCTTCTGCCACCTGGGGCGTTTGGTAAAGGTTCCCCTCTATGCCAACTCTGAAATCCTGGATATCCAGGGCAGTGGGGACCAGGTGGAATCCATCACCTTCAAGGATGCCAGGGGATGGGAACACACCATTCCCTGCGATGGTGTTCTTTTCACGGGAAGCTTTACCCCGGATTCCAGCCTGGCCAGGATCTCCGGCCTGGATATTGATCCGGCAACCGGCAGCCCGGTCACGGATAAATTCGGTCGTTGTTCCGACAGGACATACTTCAGCGCAGGCAACCTCATGCCGCCCTTGAACATGAGCATGAATTGCTGGCGCCAGGGCCGAAAAGTCGGCCGGAACATCCTCAAGGATCTGAACAAAGGATTGCCCCGGTAACCAGGGCAAATCCAAAGTCCATAAAGGAAATCGCCATGGCTGTACTTGCCATTGATCAGGGAACCACCAGCACCCGGGCCCTTCGGGTAGACACCCAGGGGCCGGACAAGGGTATCGGTACCATCGTCGCCTCCCGGGAACACCGTCAGATCTACCCCAAACCCGGATGGGTGGAACACGACCCCGAAGAATTGATCGCCGGCATCACCTTTTGTGTGGAAACCGCCCTGGCCCATTCCCCGACAGAGCCCATTACCGCCCTGGGACTGGACAACCAGGGCGAAAGCTGCCTGGCCTGGGACCGGAAAACCAAGGAAGCCGTTTCCCCGGTCATTGTCTGGCAGGACAATCGCACCCTGGAAACCATTGAGACCCTCAAGGCCCAGGGGCACGAAACACGGGTCATGGAACGGGCCGGCCTTCCCCTGGATCCCTATTTCAGCGGGGCCAAGCTGGCCTGGATTCTCAGGGAAATTCCCCGGGCGGCTGAATTGCACAAACAGGGGCGCCTTGCCCTGGGCACAACAGATGCATTTTTCCTGGACCGCCTCACGGGGCGCTGCGTCACCGACATCAGCACGGCCTCCCGCACCAGCCTCATGAACCTGACCACGGGCCAGTGGGATCCGGATCTCTGCGACCTCTTCCAGGTCCCCATGGAGTGCCTGCCCCACATCCTCTCCACCACCGGGGATTTCGGAAAAATAAAAATCCGGGATCACCGGTTTCCCGTCACCGCCAGCGTGGTGGACCAGCAGGCCGCCCTGTACGGCCACGGCTGCACCCGGGCCGGGGATGCAAAAATCACCTTTGGCACCGGCGCCTTTGCCCTGGCCCTGACATCGGGGCTGGATCCCCGGCTGTTGGATACGAACCAAAGCAAGGGGCTCTTGCCCACCGTGGCCTGGCAGGTCCAGGGGCAAACGGCTGAATATGCCCTGGACGGCGGTGTGTCATCGGCCGCATCCGCCGTAAATTGGGCCCGGTCCCTGGGACTCTTTCGGGACTTTGACCAGATCAACCGCTTTGACGCTCCCACCGCCATGGAGCGGAATCTGGTCTTTGTCCCGGCCCTCAACGGCCTGGGTTGCCCCCATTGGGACCGCAGCGCCGCCGGCACCTGGCTGGGCCTTTCCCTGGACACCTCCCCCCTGGACATGGTCCAGTCCCTGTTGGAGGGCATTGCCCTGCGCACGGCCGAAGTCATCCAGGCCATGGAGGGCTTTGCACCGGTGAAACATGGTATCTCCATCGACGGGGGTTTATCGGCCAATCCCTATTTCGGACAATTCCTGGCCAATGTCCTGGCCAAGGAAATCCGGGTACAATCCGGGGGAGAGCTCACCGCCCTGGGTACGGCACGGCTGGCAGGGGCGCCCACGCCGGAACGGAATGCCGAAGTCCAAACCATTTTTCCCAATGCAGATTTAAGGGAATTCCGGGATCAATATGCCCTGGCCGTTGAACGATCCAAAAACTGGATGTCATGAACAGCGATCCAAACCAAGGGAATGCCCCCTTAAGCCCCAGTTTTAATTTGACTAACCGGGCATTGTTTATTACTGTTAGGTTCGTTAAAAACATCAGATTATTTCCCCAAAACCCGAATTTTTGAACCCGACAATGCCGAGGATCGCGCCATGACCCCCCAAGTCCGTCAAGCCAAAATCGCCAATATTATCCGGAAGAAGAAACAGGCCACGGTCAATGAACTGGCCGAAATCCTGAACATCTCCAGGGAAACCATCCGACGGGATCTATCCGCCCTGGCCAAAACCGGCAAAGTCCAGAAATTCCACGGCGGGGCCTCCCTGCCCATGACCACGGAAGAAGGGCCCTTTAACCAGCGCATGGGGGACAATGTCACGGAGAAAATCCAGGTGGCGTCGGCTGCGGCCCAGCTCATTTCTCCGGGTGAAACCGTACTCATCGATTCCGGTTCCACCGCCCTCTACTTTGCCGAGAAAATGGCCGAGATCCCCGCCTTGACCGTGGTGACCAATTCAGCGGACATTGCCAGGATCATCAGTCTGTCCCCAGGCAAATCCCGGGCCTTCCTCCTGGGGGGCGAATTTGCCGGGGACAACCGCCAGACCCTGGGGAATTTCGCCATCTCCCAGGTCAGGCTCTTCCGGGCCCACCATGCGGTGTTGACCATTTCCGCCCTGGATGTCCACACCGGGGTCATGGATTACGCCATTGAAGAGGCCCAGATTGCCCAGGCCATGATTGAACAGGCAGAATCCCTGACCATCATTGCCGACCATTCCAAATTCGACCGTATTGCCTCCTTTAAGGTCTGCGGGCTTGAACGCATCACCAACCTCATCTGTGATAAATATCCGGAAAACAAACTCCTCCGGGCGTTGGAAGATGCCCACGTGAATATCATCTCCGTCAACGCCGATAAAAAATAACGCATCTTCCCGGCCCGGGATGCGGCCACGGGCATTCCTCGGGGTATTCAGGCAAATCTCTGCCTGAAATATCCAGGTAAACCACCCCTCCCCCACGGAGTCCAGCAGCCCAGGCCGTGGCCGGGATTCTACTTCAAATATGGGTTTAAAGTACTTTGCTCAAACCATTTTCCCCTGGTGACAGTATAAACGCCCACCCCTAATTCCTTCCCCCGAAGGCTCCTCACAATATTCTAATTTTCCATTGACTGATCAGTCATACTTTGTTACCACTTAGTCACGGAATCCCCGAAAAGCAATACAGAAAGCCCTTTTAAGGACTGCAGCACCTGTAAACACAGAAACTATAAACCAGTTGGTGTGGAGGTTTTGTACTAACTGCCGGCAGGAGGGAATTGAGTCAATGCCAAAAATCGTTGTCAACTATGTGAAATACGTTGACCTCATATCGACATTCCTCGGTAAAGTGGTCATGTATTTGGTTTTCGTAATGATTGGAATATTGCTTTTGGGGGCCATCACCCGCAATATCCTTCAGATGCCCCTGTCCTGGACCGTGGAAATGGCCCAGTTCATCATTACGGGCTATTACATCGTGGGCGGGCCCTGGTCCATGATGCAGGGCGAACAGGCCCGCATGGATCTGCTCTACGACCACTTTTCAGAAAAGAATAAGGCCCGCATGGATGTGGTCACCAACTTTTGCATGGTTTTTTATCTGACCACCCTGCTCATCGGTTCCATCTCATCCACCATGTACGCCATTGAATACGGGCAGCGGAAATTCTCCACCTGGAACCCATCCATGATCCCCATCAAGTGCATCATGGTATTCGGCATCTTCCTCATGCTCCTCCAGGCCTTTTCCATCCTCTTCAAAGACATTGCCAAAGTGAAAGGAATCAAGATTTCATGAGTTACGAAGCAATTGCCCTGACCATGTTCGGCGGGATGCTGGTCATGCTGCTCACCGGCCAGCGGATTTTTGCCGCCATTGGCTTTGTCTC
>JAKSBM010000273.1 GCA_022361135.1 Desulfobacterales bacterium
CGCTGAAATAGGAGTTCGGCCCGGTCAAAGGCCTGGCGGGACAGGCCCAGCCCCCCGGGAACCCCGTCGTAAACAAAGACGGCTGCCTTGGAGGTCTGGGGATGGAAGGGGATGGAAATTCCCCCCAGATCGTTGCGATCGGTCATGACCAGCAGGGGCATGATGCCGATGGCCGCATGCTCCAGGGCATGGATGCCCCCCATGAAATGCATGCGCCGGGATTCGATCTCCTCCCGGACCCGGTCCGGAATTTCAATCCAGATCCCCTGGGTTTCAAAGGTGAGTTCGGGCAGATTCAGGGGAACAATTCCCAGGGATTTACCCGTGGAAACCCGCTTGCGATCAAAGCCGGTGACCTGTTCGGTGATCTTGAGCCGCCCATAGCCCATTCGGGTGCCGTGGACCATGCGGCTTTCTTTGATTTCAATGATTTCGGTATTCTTGGAGGATAGGGCCCGGGTGTAATAGTTCACTTCCTTGGGCACGGCTTCCACGCTCCCCTTTTCATGGTCAAACCGGGTCACCATATAGGATTGGCCCCGGTGGAGATAGACCGCCCCTTCATGGGTTTCAAAATAGGAGCGATGCCGATCGATTTCTCCGAGACTCTGCCGGGTTTCCTGGTTAAAAATGGGGATGGATCGCCCGGTGCCCCGCAGACTGACTTCCCGGTGGGGATTCTTCCGGGAGGCCATCCAAAGCTCGCCATTGGCCGAGCGCAATAATTTCCCCTTAAGTTCCAGGGCCCCCACCGCCCCCTGGATCAAAGGATCCTGGACAAAGGCTTCGTCGGCCTTGAGGCTGAGTTCGGCGGCGGCACACTCCAGATGACTCTTGAGAATCACGGGATTGGCCGGATTGATCATGGCCGTCTCCGGGGGCATGGAAAAGAAGATGTCCGGGTTATTGATGAAGTATTGATCCAGGGCATCTTCGTGGGCAATGAGCACCATGGCTGCATCCTTGCCGTCCCGGCCCACCCGGCCGGCCCGCTGCCAGGTGGACATGATGGTTCCGGGGTAGCCCACCAGGACACAGAGGTCGAGATTTCCAATGTCGATGCCCAGCTCCAGGGCCGAGGTGGAAACCACTGCCAGCAACTCCCCGGAGGCCAGTTTCTGCTCAATCTCCCGGCGCTCTTCCGGCAGGAAGCCGGCCCTGTAGGCAGAAATCTTATCCTTGAATTTCTTGGCCCGCTGGGAGGCCCAGATGGCAATGAGTTCGGTGATTTTCCGGGACTGGGTATAGACAATGGTCCGCAATCCCCGGTGCACGGCGGAATGGATCAGGGCAATGGCAGTCTGGGCCGCCCCTTCCAGCCCCCGCATGAGAACCACATCCTTGCGGCCCGAAGGCGCCCCGGCCTTGTCCACCACCCCCACCTTAAGCCCGGTGAGCCGTTGGCAGAGCTGGGCCGGATTGGCAATGGTGGCGGAACAGAAAATAAAACGGGGCTCGCTGCCGTAGAAGCGGCAGATCCGGCGCAACCGCCGGAATACCCAGGCCATGTTGGAACCCATGACACCCCGGTAGGTGTGGACTTCGTCAATGACCACATATTGCAGATTCCTGAAAAAATCCTCCCAAAGATGGTGGTGGGCCAGCATGGCCAGATGGAGCATTTCCGGATTGGACAGCAACACCTGGGGCGGTGCCTTGCGGATCTTGGCCTTCATGTAAGAGGAGATGTCCCCGTCGTAAACCCCGGCCCAGAGCTTGGGCAACTCCGGGTCGATTTTCTGGATCTTTTTTAAATAGGATTGAACCGTGTCCAACTGATCCCGGGCCAATGCCTTGAGGGGGAAAAGGTAAAGGGCATGGGACTGGGGAGAGGAGCGCAGGTGGTCCAGGACCGGCAGATTATAGGTCAGGCTCTTGCCCGAGGCCGTGGGGGTGGCAATGACCAGATGTTCCCCATTGGCAATGCGGGAAACCGCCTCAACCTGATGGACGAAGAGACGCTCAATGTTAAAGGCGCTTAACAGGGGGGCGGGATCATGGTCCAGTCCCAGGGATTCCTCTGAAAAAACAGGCTGGCTGGCCGCCATCTGACGATGGCATACAATGTCGCCCCGAAACCCCTTGTATTGTTTCAGGGCCTGGATATACTCTTCGAGGCTCACAAAATACTCTGTCCCAGGGCAGAGAGGGTCAATTCAACGGCCAGTTCGGCGGTCTTGTTCCCCACGTCGAGGATGGGGTTGATTTCAACCAGATCCATGGAGGTGATTTTGCCGGAATCGGCCAAAATTTCCATGAGCAGGTGGGCTTCCCGATAGGTAATGCCCCCGGGAACCGGAGTTCCAACGCCCGGGGCCTCTTCCGGATCCAGGGCATCCATATCCACGGTGAGGTGAATCTTTTTGCACCGGACCAATTGCATCAGGGCCTTGGAGGCCACGGCGGAAATCCCCTGCTCGTCAATTTCCCGCATGGTAAATACGGTGATACCCGAGGCTTTGATCCGTTTCCGCTCTTCCAGGTCAAGGTCCCGCTGGCCGATCATGATGACGTTTTCCGGTTTGATCTTCGCCCCCTCAAATCCCACATTGACCAATTGGGGATGGCCCTCGCCAATGAGGGCGGCCAGGGGCATGCCGTGGATATTCCCGGTGGGGGATGTGGAGGGGGTATTGAAATCGCCGTGGGCATCCACCCAGATCAACCCCGTGGCCTCATCGGGCGAGGCCACGGCGGACACCGTGCCCACGGCAACGCTGTGATCACCGCCGATGAAAAGGGGAAAATCCCCCTGGTCCACGGCGGAACGGCCCATGGCACAGATATCGGAACAGATCTGGGTGATTTCGCCCAGATATTTATCCTCCGCCGGCGGCTGGGTATCGGCTTCCCTCAGGGGAATGGGCACATCCCCCCGGTCCACCACGGTGTGGCCCAGTGCACGGAGACGTGAAACCAGTCCGGTATATCGAACAGCGGCCGGCCCCATGTCCACCCCCCTGAGGAGCTGTCCAAAGTCCATGGGTATGCCGATGATGCTGATACGTTTTGCCATGTTCACCCCCGATTTTATCTAAAGGTATTATGTATGAATCCATACGGATATTGGTGGTTGACAGCTCATATAGCATAGAGTATGAAATCAGTTCAACCCAAACATTATGGCCGTTTCAAGGCCGGGAGTCCGTCATTTTATGCAGCGAAAACACGAAGTCAGATCTGCCCAGACCCTTTCCGTCATCAATGGTTTACTGGACCGGGGAATTGAAAAAATCGCCGTGATCATGCGCCATTCAGATCGCCATTTTACCACCGATGCCCGCATGGAACCCTTCATGTGCCTCAACGATGATGGAAAAGGATTTGCCCTGGACATGGGAAAAGCCCTGCCCAAGGGAGCTGGATTTCGCCTGTTTTCCAGCTTTTTCGGCCGGTGCATAGAGACCGCCTACCTGCTGGACAAGGGATATTGCCAGTCCAACGACCAAGCCCTGCCCCACAACCAGACGTCCCCCATATTGGCCCCATTCTACATCAAAGACATTGAAGATGCCATCGGCCTGGTGGAGGAACAGGGAAGCATTGATTTCATCCGAAACTGGTTTGATGGAAAAATCGACGAAACCGTGATGGAAAACCCCGAGCGCACCGCCGACACCCTGGCCGAATTCCTGGTGGAACGGCTCAAGGAAATGGGCCCCAAGGAAATCGCCCTCTGCGTGTCCCACGACTGGAACCTCTTCCCCCTCAAGGAATTTAAGCTGGGTCTCAAACACGAAACCGCCGGCGATGTGGGCTACCTGGAAGGGGTTGTGATCTTTGAGGAAGATGGAAAGATTTATATCACCAACCATCAATCCGACCCCGTCCTTTTATAGGCTCTGCCATGGCTGCCACCCGGATTCGCATCCTCTGTGAGAACCGGGCCGGCCTGCCCCGGTTCATCTTGGGGGAACACGGCTTTTCAGCCCATATTCAGCATGGGGATCGCACCCTGCTTTTGGACACGGGCCAGGGCATGACCCTGGCCCACAATGCAGGGGCATTGAAAATCGATCTCTCCCTTCTGGATCATCTGGTCATCAGCCACGGCCATTACGATCATACCGGGGGCTTGGCCGGTCTGCCCCCCCAAAGGAAGACTCCCCTTCTCCATGCCCACCCCGGGGTATTCACCCCCAAATACCTAACACCCGTACCTGGAGATGCCCCCATCTTCATCGGTTCGCCCGTGGGGCTGGAGGAAGTCAAAGCATTGAACATCCTGCCCTGCCTCAGCCGGGAACTTTCCGAAATTGCTCCGGGGATATGGTTCTCCGGTGAAATTCCCCGGGTCACCGATTTTGAACGCCCGGATCCGGGCATGACCCTGAAAACCAAGGTTGGCCACGTCCCGGATCTCCTCCTGGACGACACCGCCCTTCTCATTTCAACGGATTCCGGCCCAATCATTGTGACCGGTTGCGCCCACGCCGGCATTGTGAACACCATGGAACATTTTTCGCGGGAACTGGGATTCAAATCATTCCACAGCATCATCGGCGGCACCCACCTGGCCTTCACCCGGCAGCCCGCCCAATTGGAAGAAACCATGGCCGCCTTTAACCGATTCCAGGTCCGAAAAATCGCCGTCTCCCATTGCACCGGAGAAGCGGCATCCGCCGCCCTATACCATAAATTCGGAAACCGATTTGCCTTTGCCCATGCCGGCTGGCAGGTTCGGTTTTAGCGCCACTTAAAGGGAGGCCATGAACACCCCGCGGATGGGGGCGGGATAGCCTTCAATGGTCTTATCCGGGTCCTGGGGATCCAGGAAATCCTCCAGGGACTCGGTCTGGATCCAATGGGTTTTGCGCTGTTCTTCCAATGTGGTTTTGGAAATATCCACGCAGGTCACCGTCTTGAATCCGGCCCGGTAAAGCATGGATTCCATGGCCTCAAGGTCGGGGAGAAAAAAGACATTCCGCATCTTGGCATACCGGTCCCTGGGGAAAAGGCACAGCCCCTGGCGACCTTCGATGATAAGGTTCTCCATGACCAGGGTTCCCCCGGGTTTCAAACAATCCCGGATATCCTTGAGCATATCCACCGGGGATTTGCGATGGTAAAGCACCCCCATGCAAAAGACCATGTCAAAATAGGGACCGGTGGCGGGCAATTGATCATGGGGTACGGGCAGGCAGAAGACATTCTTCAGATTCAGATATTTCTGGGCTGTGAGGTATTGGTAATAAAATGCGGACTGGGGTTCCAGCCCCAGGACCATGCGGGGATCGTGGGCCGCCATGCGGAACATGTAATAGCCGTTGCTGGAACCGATATCCAGGATCTTCCGCCCCCGAAGTTCGGGCAAATGGGGAACCAATCGGTCCCATTTCAGGCAGGAACGCCATTCCGAATCAATGTCGTGTCCGAAGAATTGAAAGGGCCCCTTACGCCAGGGACGAAGCTGCTCCAGTTTTCCAAAAAAGCCTTCGTGGACTTCCGGTGGAAGGTCCTGGGAGCTGCCGGCGGTGACGGCATCGGCATTGAGGTCCATGTGGGACGGGGCCACGTCGGGCAAAGAATCATATACGGTTTTAAACCGGTGGAAATTCCCCCGGGTGGTGTCCAGAAACTCCCGCTTTTCCCGGATCAGTTTCGCCAGATCATCATAAAAACGATCCATTCCCAGGAAGTTGCGATATTCCAATAATCTTTCCATCTATATATCTTTCTTATTTACTGCTCCGGAGACTTCACAGCCATGATTCCGGCAAAATTAAACCACTTGAGCCAGACATCCCTATGGACAAAGCCCACCCGCTGTAGCCGCTCCATGTGGGTTTCAAGGGTATCGGGGATGAGCACCTCTTCCAGGGCATCCCGCTTCTGGCTGATTTCAAGTTCGGAATACCCGTTTTCCCGTTTGAATTGGCGGTAAAAGGAGAGCTGGGTTTCATTGATCAATTCCGAAGCATGGAAGGTTTTTTCCGTGAGCAGGAGGATGCCGCCGGGGCGCATGCCCTGGTAAATCTTTTCCATGAGCCGATCCCGCTTTTCCACATCCAGAAACTGGAGGGTGAGGTTGATCAAGACCACCGAGGCATCTTCAATGGCCACATCTTCCATGTATCCACAGACCAGATCCACCCGGTCCGGACAATGGATGGCCTCCAAACGATTCCGGTATTTTTCAATCATGGGCTTGGATGAATCCACCCCCACCATTTTAAAGGGGGCATCCTTGAACTGGGCCATGACCAGAAGACCGATGTTCCCATGGGAACATCCCAGGTCGTAAATCCGGGAACCCGGCTGGTAATACCGCTGGGTCAACTGGGCCTGGCGTTTGATGCTTTCGGTGTACATGGGCACGGAACGCACCAGCATATCGTCAAATACCCGGGTCACTTCCCGGTTAAATGCAAAGGGTTTTACTTTATCTTTTTTCTGGGCAAATACCCGGTCTTTTTCCATAATTTTGTCACTTTTTCTATTTGGTTCGCCCTGTAATAAACCATTTCCTCCAGAAGTTCAAGACAGGGGCGCACCGCGCCTGATATTCCTTGACTCCCCTTATTCTCAAATGGTATTTACGGGAGCTAAAGACCTTTCAGTTCATTATATCTCACAACAGGATAATTTGAGGAGGCTTCATGGAAATAATTGGAATTGATGTCGGCTTCGGATTCACCAAGGCATATAACGGAAAAAATTCGGTTATTTTCAAATCCGTCATCGGGGATGCCACCGATATTCAGTTCAGTACCAGTCTTGGAGAATCCTCCTCCACATCCAACCTCCATGTCACCCTGGATGATAAATCCTATTTTCTGGGTAGCTATGCTGAACTCCAGTCCAGCATTACCGAGTATACCCTGGATCAGGAAAAACTGGTTGAAGATTTCGTAAAAATCCTGGCGGTCACCGCCGCCGGACTCTGCGCCGAGGGCAACGGCCCCCTGCAGGTGGTCACAGGCCTGCCCGTGGGTTACCTGAGACGGGATTCGAAAAAGCTCAGGGAGATGATCAAGGGCACCCACCAGATCACCTTCCACTACCCCAAGGACGAGGATGTCACCCGGACCATCACCATTGAGAAGATCAAGGTTATCCCCCAGCCCATCGGCTCCATTTTCAACCTCATCTTTGACGATGCCGGTAATATCCGGAACAAGGAATTGGCCACCCAGAAACTCGGGGTGGTGGATGTGGGATTTAAAACCACGGATTTCTCCATTTTTGACCGGCTCCAATACATCGAACGGGGCTCCTCCACCATGGAGACCGGGATTTCAAAATGCTTTTCCGTCATTGCCAATAAGTTAAGGCAGGAGAGCAATATTAATGTGGAGCTCTACCGGATTTACAAATTCATCCAGTCCGGCACCATTAAAATCCGGGGCAAGGAATACAATATCAGCAATTTGAAAAAGCGGGTTTACACCCATGCGTCCGCCGGCATTGGTGCCGATGTGAACCGCCTCTGGGAAAATGACTGGGACATTGATTCCATTATCATCTCAGGCGGTGGCGGGTTGGAATTGTCCGAATTCCTGGCCCCCACCATTGAGGGCAATGTCATTCCCATCCCCAAAAACACCGACGCCCGGTTCAACAATGTCCAGGGATATTGTAAGTTCGGCCGCTACAAATGGGGAAGAAAATCAACCCCGCCGCCTGCACCGGCCCCAGCCCCTGAAGAAAAACAAAAAGACGCACAACCCGAAGACACACCTCCTGAAAAGGACGCCGAGGCCAAATCCAAGGGCCTTTCCTGGATGAGAAGATAAAGGGAATCATGAACAAAGATACACTTACCCATATTCTGACCCAAGTGGCCCAGGGGGACCTGAAGGTCTCCGACGCTGAAAAACAGTTCACCAACCTGAGTTACGAAGACATCGACTATGCCCACATTGACCACCACCGTTCCCTGAGGAAGGGTTTTCCCGAGGTCATTTTCGGAGAGGGCAAAACCCCGGAACAGATCACCGGCATCCTGGAACGGATGATGGACAGGGAAAACGTGATCCTGGTCACCCGGGTGGACCCGGAAAAGGCCAAGGCGGTTTTAACGGAAATCCCCCAGGGGGAATATTTTGAATCCGCCCGCATCCTCCGCATCCAAAAGGAAGATCCCGCCCTCACCGGCACCGGCAAGGTCTTGATCATCTCCGCCGGCACCTCGGATATCCCCGTGGCCGACGAAGCCGCCCTCACGGCCCGGGCCATGGGCAATGATGTGGAAACCCTCTTTGACGTGGGTGTGGCTGGAATCCACAGATTATTCGCCCACCGGGAAAAGCTGGCCAAGGCCGCCGTGATCATCGTTGTGGCCGGCATGGAAGGGGCCCTGCCCAGTGTGGTGGGCGGCATGGTCAGTGCACCGGTCATTGCCGTTCCCACCAGCGTTGGATACGGCACCAGCTTCGGCGGTATGACCGCTTTGCTGGGCATGCTCAACTCCTGCAGCTCCAACATTGCCGTGGTCAACATCGACAATGGGTTTGGCGCCGGTTACATGGCCTCCTGCATCAACCACGTGGCCGCCCAATAACGCCCCCACCACCACGGTAACCACGCCCCCCATGAAACAGACACCGGGCACATATTAAAGTATGTACCCGGTCCAACCCGGATATTCCACAAAATGGGTTTAAGCCCCAAGGTGCAGAAGCTGTAGTGACATACGGTGTATGGATTCTGGAAGGCGTCAGACTTGATCAACCCAGGTCGTCCAAAGGGGGCTCGGGCCCCAAATGCGCGGAAAAAATCTCAATTCATAAATGGGGAGCGAAAAATGACCATTTTCAATCTCCCCATGCAATGTCGCCC